>JAJPJY010000093.1 GCA_021323995.1 bacterium
ACGTGAGGTTTCCGGAAGTGATGCTAAGCTGGACAGCATGATTATCATTGTATCCGGGGGAGACGATCTGGACGCTCGACAGGTTCGCGTTGTAGGTCGAGGCTGTCCACGGTTGATAGTTGCCGTTCTCGAAGCTGGTGTTGTTGACTTTCTGGCTGTTTGACCAGTAGACTTGGGCGGTACCCGTTCCCTGGAAACTTCCTACCGGATCAGTGTATAGAGTCATTGTCCCAGCATGAGCAAGCGCAAACGGCGCTAGGATTGTTGGGAACATTGCGAGAGCGAGAAGGATGACTATCCCGGGACGGTTTGTAGGCTTCACTCGTAATTCACATTAGATGTTGTGGGCGTAGAAGGAGAGTGTGATTTCGGATCCAGGGTAGGAGAATGTCCTGTCTAGTCCGAGCCAGTGGTCCCAGTAGTCTGGTAAGAACCAGATCGCGATCTGTTGTCGGTATGCGAGCTCGCCGTTTGCATAGATTATCGGGTCGATGTTAGGGTTCGACGGGTCCGTCGTGGCTTCAATCTCTCCCGGCCGGTCGCGAACCAGGTAGATTTTTGGCGGAATGTATGGGAGGTCGCTTGCCCAGAGGCTTGCTGTCGGGCTGATGTAGTAGTAGCTTGTTCCATCGCCTATCCTCCATTGTGCGCCATTGTTGGCCGGATCTCTGGCTCCATTGTCTGTGTAGTTGCCTTCCCAGACGAGGTTCTGCCATACTCCGCCCGTAGTGTACTGGCTCATGATGTCCTGTGTTGGATTGCCGACTGTGAGGGCGATTCTCCAGTGGGGCTCGTAGATGTGGTCCCTGCCACATCCTAGGTGGCTGACGGCGAGTTCTGCGTCGAATCTTCCGCTCAGGTAGAATCTCCAGATCTCAGTATAGTTGTATCCAACTTGTGCCGGGTTGTAGTTGGCGCGAATCTGGAAGTACGGGTCGGGTCCAGGAGTCGAGAACTGTAGGCTGAAACCAGCTATCGTAGTGTTGAGATCATCAAAGTCCAACTGGTCATAGAACAGGCAGAAGTTCAGAAGGTACGGGGGAGGTGGGATGTCCCTGTACCGGACGAGTATTCCGGCGAGAATCCCGTCTCTGATTGTTGTAATCCCATTGTATGTTACGTTGTAGATTTCTATCCCATGATGGGGCGATATGTTCCAGTTCACTAGCCATCCATCGTATCTGAGCGGTGTCCCCTGTACAGCTAGAGTGTTGATCACGGTGAGTTGATTTGTCGACGTGTCGTTGACCTTGAGCATTACAGTGTAGTTGCCCGGGATCATGTAGACGTCTGATACGGTTCCGCCGTTGAATGTGGAGTTGCTGACACGGGTTTTTCCGTCGCCAAAGTTCCACGCGTACTTGTAAGGAGGGGTCCCGCCGGTAATGCTAGGTGTGAAGCTGATGTTTCCACCTGCCAGAAGGAAGGTTGGGTTCCATGTGAAATTTCCCGATAACGCAGACGGAGTAATGATAGCGGGTGAAGAATGCGCAATCGCGTTTCCAGTGTTGAGGAAAAAGGCCATGGAGAGTACTATGAACAGAGTGAGGAATTGTTGCGGGCGGATAGTTTTCAACGCTAACAGTCTCGATAGGGTTTCCATTTTCCTTTATAGTTGCCTGATTTCAATCCGTTTCCCTGGATTAGAGAAGGACGTAATGCGTCGTGACTGGAATGTTTCGAAATGACTCTCCTCCTCCACAGAATGGTCGCGGATATTGCTACGGCTACCACTGCAATAATGATGACAGACAAGAGTAGAATACTGGGACCCGGGGTCTGTACGAATTGGAGCGAGAATGTGCCGAGAGTCGATGACTGGATTGCTACTGTTTTACTGGTCGAATTGTAAGTCCACGTAGATATTGTGGCGCCGTCTTTCTCTATCGAGAAGGGTTTTGTCGGTACCTTGATGAAAACTTGTGTTGGGCCGGTCCCGGTGCTCGAGAATGCGAGGCGGTTCTGACTGTTCTCTATGATGCTGATGTTGCTGACTGTAGAGTTGAAGGCGATGTACGCTCCCGAGGATGAATTGATTGCCAGCATCTCTAGTCGAACCGGCGTTTGAAGGCTTGGCGTGATCGTCGCTTGGTATAGCGCGTATCCTCCGTAGTCAACATCAAGGGTGTAAGCGCCATCGGGGATTAATGTTCCAGTAGCAGGCTCTACTTGAGCCCCTTGTGAATTAGTGATTCTCCAGTTGATCGCTGTCCCGATGGAGCTGCCAGTTATGTCTTGGAACGTAATGGATGGGAGATGCATGACTGGGCGGTAGGATATCGAAAAGGGCCCGACTCCGCCGGTTGCTATGCTCAATATGCCTGCGGATGCGTTGTATGTCCAGGTTGGTATAGTGATGGGACCGTTGACCACTGCCGTTGGCTGTATTGCACTGTCTGCGACTATCAAGGAGTTGCCCGTCCCCGTAATGGTGAAGGCGATCTGACTCTCCGTGTTCTCGGTAATCGTAACATTACTGGTCAACGAGTTGGTCGCGATGTAGCCTGTTCGTGAGCTGTCTGTCGGGACTATCCCGAGTTGGATGAGCGACGGCGTGGCTGGGCCTATCGGATCCTTCAGGATCAGATAGCCCCGGTAGTAGACTTGGAGATTATACGCGTATGATGTGATATTCGCCCCTGCAGCCAGGTTCGCTTCGACTCCTGATGCATCGAATATTCTTGATGCGATTCGGGAGTCCGTGGGATGGCCTGTCTCATCCTGGAATGAGAAGCTGGGGAGCGAGATTACGTCGTGGAAGATGGCTACGTCGTCGACCCATGCGGTCTCTGCGTAGACGTTCCCCGTGTTAATGTCCTTGAAGAAGAATGCGTCAACCTCGAACCTCGTGATGGTGTCGTTGAGCAGGAATCCAGGAGCAGTGGCGCCACCTGGCAGATTCAAGGGGGCTGTCCAGTCTGCCTTGATGTTCCGGACGAGCTGGTTCCACTGATTGATTGTTGGAGTGGGAAGAATGAACTGCTTGAGGGGCTTGCCTCCCTCGCTCCCATTTGTCGAATTTCCAAACCCGAGTCCAATATTGGGGTTGGTGAATATGTAGTCCATCTCGGTTGTGCTGCCGGCTCTTATCCTAACCTCGATCAGTGAAAATCCTGCGAACTTGGGTTGAATGTAGAACCAGAGGCTGAGTCCATCGGAGCGGTTCGTTAGTCCGCCGAAGAGAGTGTTCGCCGGCGGATACTGTATTAGAGTGATGTGAGCAAGGGTGGTTTTGACTCCTAGCCTGATCGCGGTAGAGTTGTTGCTGACATCGAGCCTTGCTGAGTACGCTCCAGTGTGCGCGAGAGTATTGTTGGCTGTTATTGTACTGTTATAGTTCCCGTCATCGTAAATGTCAGGAACCCAGCTGGTAAGATTGTTTTCAAATCCAGGATTCACGATAGTGTTGACGCTTTGCGTCGGTTGAGCGTGCACCTGGTTGAGGCTCTGTAGCGGGATCAAACCGACAAGAAAGAAGCTCAGAATCAGGGACGCTGGTAGAAGCCTGAGTCGTCCCGAACTCAATCACTCATCTCCTGATGTCCCACGAGATAACGAACTGTGAAAAACGGTCGCGTCTCCCCCAACGCACTTTAGATGCTTGCTAAGAGGGCTTCCAGTTATTTATCCGTTGATAGCTGTGCCGAGTCGTGTTTGCTGGTTAGAGGTAGCGTTCTCCGATGAGTGAGCCTATTACTGACGCGACTAGGAATGCGAGGAATTGTATGGGGAAGATCATCTTGACCAGGATGGATATCCAGAGGGAGATAAGCAGCTGGTCGCTAGGTGGTGGGATTGTCCCGTTGAGAGCGGGTAGGATAGTGAGGAAGAAGACCAGGAGCATTCCTCCGGGAATGGCGATGAAGTAGCCGAGAATGATCTTTCCAATGTCTCTGAGTGCGGTGCCGGCGACGAGGCAGATGCCTATGACGATCACGTCGTCGAGTAGTCCCGCGCTAGCCTGTGTGTAGATTGCGCGTAGGAAGACGCTGGTGAATGATACCGTCCAGAGTACGATTATGAGCGCGTCGTATCGTTTCTCTTTCCGAGCGAACCATCCGAGCCGGCTCTGCGCCATCTATACGGCCCCTCCTCCCCCGCCTCCAGCTGTGGGTGATGGTGTGCTGCTGAGAATGATCCCCACCTCGACACATGCTCCTCCTCCGAGCTGGCTGTCGCATTTGTAGAGAGCTCGCATGGTCGCGAACGTGTCGAGGAAGGTTGAGAAGAAGACTCCGATTGTAAAGTTGAACGAGAACTGCGATGGTTTAGCTTGTCCCTGCTGGATCATGTTGTATATCTGGTTGGGGCCGGAGCCCTGCCCGGTGAAGGAGATGTTGTAGCTGACTACACTTCCAGGATCTAGGCTTGTCCTGCCAGGGGTGAATTCGATTATCTGCCC
>JAJPJY010000038.1 GCA_021323995.1 bacterium
ACTGCAGCAGTTCGCCCCCAGGATGGGGATGTCTCCTGAAATCGTTGCCCACGTAATCCTCAGAATATTTCCTCGGGAGTCCATAAGTGTATAATGATCGCAGGCTCTCGACATATCGAATAGTGTTTTTCTTCAATAGATTTATAATGCGGGTCCGGTCGTTTGACGGAAATTCCATAAATCGAGGTTAGCAGGAACCAGAGCTTGGCTTTCGACCCGTTACTTCTAACTACATCACTTGCCATCGCTGGCGTTGCCGTCGCCATCTACATTGTCTACGATATCAGAAAATATCCAACTGGCAACGAGAAGATGGTCGCGATCTGGAAGGCTATCAGAGAAGGCGCAAACGCTTACCTGAAAAGACAGTTCCGCACCATCGCAATAATCGCAATAATCATATCCCTTGTAATACTTGGCGCTTTCAGCGCTACCGTAAATTTCACGTATGGCGGCGAGATCGCGCTCAGCTTCCTCCTTGGAGTAGTCTTCTCTCTCTTCGCAGCTTACATAGCATTGTACTCTGCCACAAACTCGAACGTAAGATCGACGGCAGCGGCAGAGAAGTCAACATACGAGGCTCTCAGGGTTGCAACGATGGGAGGTGGGGCTCTAGGACTAATCGTCATTAGCATGAGTTTGCTGGGTCTCTCGCTCCTCTATGCAGCCTTCGGGGACCCCGGCGTCCTCGCTGGATTCGGCTTCGGAGCCTCTCTAGCGGCCTTGTTCGCCCAGCTCGGTGGAGGAATATTCACGAAATCGGCCGATGTTGGTGCCGATCTAGTCGGAAAGGTTGAGGAAAACTTTCCTGAAGACGATCCACGGAATCCGGCCGCGATCGCGGACAACGTAGGTGACAATGTTGGAGACGAGGCAGGGAGAGGAGCTGACTTGTTCGAGTCGCTTACCGCGGAGAACTTGGGGGGTATGATTATTGGGCTCATTGTTTCTATCATAATATTCCAGGGCATCAACATCTACTACGTAACGATGCCATTGATCGTGAGATCGTTGGGAATAGTCGCTACCTTCGGAGGATTGGCTGTTGCGATAGTTGAGAAGAAATTCAAGAATCCGATCAAGCCGACGAGGGATGGGTTACTCGTTGCCTCGGTCATAGCGGGAGTCTTGATGTTCGTTGCTACATGGTATGTGTTTGGCCCATCTGGACTCACTCCAAGCGGAAGTACATTGGCTGTTTTTGCGCTTTATGGATGCATGGTTTCAGGACTGGTATCAGGCCTGCTTATCGTACTCTACACCGAGTTCTACACGGGAACCGAAGCGAAGTCAGTGATTACGATCGCTGAAAGATCCAAGTCAGGACCCGCCTTAACAGTAATGTCCGGCACTGCAGTGGGAATGATTTCGACCGGACTCCCGGTCATCACGGTGGCCATCGCGCTTCTGATCTCTTTCGGGCTTGGAGAGCAGTTTGCGAGTCTGATCCCCGCACTCGCGGGCAATGTGTTCCTCGGAGGCGTTTACGGCACTACAATGGCGACGATGGGTATGCTTTCGACTGCCGGCATAGTTCTGACGATGGATGGGCTGGGTCCAATCGTTGACAACGCCGGCGGAATCGCAGAGATGTCTGGCGCGCCGGAAGTGATCCGAGAACGAATTGAGCCTCTGGACGCGTTGGGAAACACAACAAAGGCCTTGACCAAGGGATATGCGATGGGCTCAGCCGCTCTAGCGTCCTGTTGCTCTTTCAGGCGTTTGTCCTGGAGGTAGCCAGATACCAGGCGAAGATTATCGACCTGACATCCATCACATCATCACAAGCAACCCTCCTCGCAACTAATCTGGCGGGTCTCGGGGCTCAACTAGCCCTCAACCGTCCAGACGTGGTGATCGGTGCACTGATCGGAGGGATGCTTCCCTTCCTCTTCTCTGGCACGGCGATCAATGCGGTCAGCATAGGAGCATATCGCATGGTGGAAGAGGTGAGGAGACAACTGAAGGAGATCCCGGGCCTCAGGGAGGGGACCGCGAAACCCGACTATGCAAAGGCGGTAGATATCTCGACTAGGACCGCCCTTCGACTAATGGTCGTCCCAGGCGCAATCCCAGTTGTCGCCCCGATAGTTGTCGGAGTCTTCCTAGGCTGGGCGGCAGTGGGAGCGCTCGTGGTTGGAGCAACCATCTCAGCTGTTCCTCTTGCCATTACGATGATGTGGGGCGGAGGCGCAATGGACAATGCGAAGAAATACGTGGAGATGGGACACTTTGGAGGCAAGAACACTGAGACACACGCCGCTACCGTCGTCGGTGACACCGTTGGTGATCCGTGGAAGGATACAGCCGGACCGAGCTTGCACATACTCATCAAGCTCCTCAACACCATTTCGCTGGTCTTCATTCCCCTCTTCCTGACCGCAATAGTTGTATTCCACTAGACAACGCTCGTGCTTCTAGCCTGAGATAGCGATGAGCAGTGTTACGAAGTCATGCACTCTTCGCGTGATAGTGCCTAAGATTCTCTCACAGCGAACAATGACAACCCTCGGTCCTCTTGGAAAGGCCGAAGCGAAAGAACTTGTCCTCAATACTGGAGGGTTAACAACCGATGACGTCGTTCGATACATCAGGGAATATGCCAAACTCAGGGACGAGATAGGACAGACGGTTCGACAGCTAGGAATACAGCGAGACTCGGAGCCAGCCACGCCCGAATTCTCCGATTTGAGGAGCAGATATTCTGACATCGAGTCTCACGCATCCGAGGTGCGTGGCGAATATCAGAAACTGCAGTCCAAAATGGATGCGATTGACAGGGAGCTTCAGGAGATCGACAGGAAGATGGTGGCAGTCGACCAGCTAAAGGCGACCGGTTTCACCGACGAGGAATTGATGTCAAGGGCTTCAGGCTTCCGTCGCCTTCTTGGACGATTGCCGCTCAAGAAGGTAGAGAGCGCTCGGAAAGCTCTCGGAGCTTCGCTGAAAGACACGAGTGTAATGACCATTGGAGCGAGAAAAGGAGATACACAGTATATTCTCGCGGCAGCCCCTACAGATGAAGCGGCGCAAGCTTTGCAAACACTTCTGCTCTACGATTTTGTCCAAATCGACATACCAAGCTTTGACGATGCTGATGTAGAGGAGGCCATTAGAAGTCTCCAGTCGAAAAAGGAGGAGCGGACCAGAAATAGACAAGCCCTCGACAGCACGATTGAGGATCTCAGAAAGAGTCTCAGTCAACCGCTTAACCAGTCCATCGACAAGATCGCTGAGACCCTTCTTGCTCTTCGAGCGTCTCTCCGGCTGGGAGAGGGGACGAGTACCGCTCGAATCTTTGCACGTCTAGACAATCCATTAGGTCCAGTATCTCTTGCTACTCTGCAGAAAGATGGAGTGCTAGAGCAAGAATAACCGAGAGGTTTCGCTCGTGAGCAAACCTGATCTCGAAGCACTCGTTACGCCAAGAATAGCAGAGGCCGTTCAAGCAGCCGTCGACAAGGTCGGTCGGTCCGAATTCGAGGAGATAACGGGGATCGACGAGCAGCATCTCGTCTCCATACTCGCGGTTGGGGACCAATACGTGACTGTCGCATTAGTAACACTGACTTGTCAGATCAATAAGAGCCATGGCGATCCGAACCCTGTTCACTCAAGCGTAACTGAATGTCTCAAAGGGTCCACGATCCGCATCCCGCCTATCCCGGGACAAGCAAAGTCGACGACTGCTCAACAATCTCGTGGCGGACGTAGGCTTCAGAAGCTTCCGTTGCGCACCTCTAACACCGGCCCGCTGTACGATGCGAAGACAACTCGTATCATAGGGTTCGCCGCAAACATCGGCACGTTCCTGATACTCGGCTATTTTCTCGGTGGAATCGCAATCTCGCCGCTGATAGGCGAATCAGCATGCATCGGCGTCACCGTTTCACCACCAGCGCTTACGCCATGCGGAGGATCGCTGGTAGGCCTCGTCGTCAGCGCGATAGGAGGAATCGGCTACACATTCTACTATTTCGTCAAGAAGCTCTGAGAATCATAGAGTAAGGCGTTTAAACAAGAGATCAGATAGACGTCTTAAGCGAGTAAACATGTTTCATCCTGCCTTCCTCGTAGCAGTAGTCGTAGTGATCGTCATCATTGCCTTCTTGTTGATTGTCGTGCTCGGTCTCTAATAGTCTAGAGAGGGCGGTCTTCGCGTGCGTCGGCCATAACGAGTACGCGATAGAAACATCCAGGACTGGCAGTGCGAATCAGCGTTTCCAGAACTTCCACCATGCAGGCTTGATGGTTGCCCCGACTATCCCGATGACTCCCGCTGCGAAGACGAGTAGAGCCGGCAGTGCAAAGGCTGTTATGATCAGAAGAAGTATGCCTGCAAGTGCTGCCAGGATTCCTCCGAACCGCATGGGGCCCGTGTAGATCATTATTCCGGCAATTATCGCGCCGAGACCCAACACGGCCTCGAACAGTCTGAGCACGATTGAGAACGGTGAGAGTCCGCCTGACACTAGCGCGGAGTACCCTATGAGGGCGCCTCCGACTAGGGCGAGGAGGAACCCGACGATGCCCAGGAGCTTGACGAATAGTCTTCTTACCATTCTCAGCGCCAATCTTTCCACAAAATGGGACTCGCACAATCCGGGCTATAATTCAACCGATTTGATCAGCGACTCGTGAATAACGGGGGCGCCGGTTAGTTTTGAACAGTAATGAGCGAGCGGAGCTCGTCGGACGGTAGTCCGGCTCCAACCCCGGTTAGGACCGCTCCCAGATTCTTGGCCTCGTTCTCTTTCAATGTTAGGAACCCGAGCACTATTCCAACTGAGTAGGGTGAGCCGAGGAAGAGTCTGGTGCTCAGCTTCAGTTGATGGTTCATGAGAGCTACTTCTATGAAAGCGAGAGACTTGGACTCTTCATACTTTTGTCGTGCTCCGGCGAGTACTTTGTAGTAGTATCCGTGAGTGGACATGGAGTCAAGTGCTTGTGACACGTCAGGGCTTGCGAGTAGTTGATCGATGGTTCTCTGGTTCAGCTTCCAGTGAGTCGGGATCAAATGGTCCCTGATGCCTGAGGTTGAGAGGATTTTGCTTCTGAGTATGAGGAGGAGATTTGCAATGTCGACCGATGATCCGGCGATGGGTTGACAGTTCTGTCTGTCTAGGCCCGACAGCTTCTCGTCAATGTACTTGTAAAACCGTTCTTCGCCCCAGCCGTTGATGGTATCCCGTACGAGAGATGCTTTCTCGCCCGCAGCATCTTCCATTGAGAACGATTTGAGCCGAGCGACCAGTTCCCTATCTCCTCCTTCAGAGGCAATAGCAGTGAGGTCGTCAATGGAATACAACCGGTGCAGCTCAGCCTCCTTCATCAGCGCCAAGGGCTGCCTGGTGGTCAAGTAATCCTCCCATGACCTGCCCTGAGCCTTGTAGACTACGAGCCCCGCGAGATCATACGCGTCAAACCGTCGTCTATACTCCGAGAGAAAAACGCGAGTGTCACCACGCGACGCCGCGATCAAACTCATAACCGACCGAGCGAATCCTTGGCGGATAGCCCGCTGGGTCTCGATAGGAGAGGACTCTGAACTGAGCTTCGACAGCTCGGACCCATAAGACCCCTCGGAGAGGAGTCCAATAATCTCGGTCTGCGACTTTGACTCGGACAGGGAGAGATACTGTTGACGGTCAAGGAGTTGGCTTCGTTTACCGCGTAAGAGGGCGATCAGATAGTTGTCACGGACTATGTGGGAGAGGGTATCTGAGGGCACGCTAGCTCGCTTAGCCGGCGCCTGTGAATAGTAACAGCAGACCCGTAACCAGCGCATAGATTGCGAGGGCTTCTGCGAGGATCAGTGAGATTACTGCTCTCGAGAAGATCTCGGGCCGTTCCGCGGTGGCGGAGGCCATCGCGCTGCCGGCGGCTCCGATGCCGAAGCCTGCTCCGAGCGCGGCTGCGCCCATGGTTAGTCCTGCGGCAAAGATTCGGACGCCCTTCTCAATCGTGAGGGCGGAAGTGATGTCGAATACTGACAATAGTCCGACTACGAGTCCGTAGATGGCGAGTGCTTCTGCGAGGATTGTCGCGATGAATGTTTTCAGCATGACTTCCGGTCTCTCGACTCCGGCTCCTGCGATTGCGGGTCCTGAGAGTCCGATTCCGAGTCCGGCTCCGATTGCTGATAGGAGAACGCTTAGGCCTGCTCCGAGACCGGCCCAGAATGTTGGACAGAGAGTTACGGAAGAGAGGGTTGCGCAGTCAACCATTAACGCGGCATCATCCAGTTCATTGGCTCTTGATACGGCGCGAAGGGGTGGCCGGTCCCTTCATAAAACTTACCAAACCATTCAACCCAGTGAAGCCTGAGAGTCTGGACGAAAACGATCAAGCCTTCCAAGATCATGACGAGAACGTTGCCGAAGACTGCTCCGAAAATTCCGAAGGAGGTGAAGAACGCGAATTTCACAGCGAAGTCCGCCAGGTTGAGCGCCCATATTCGAAGATATGACAAGGTGTTGCTGCCTACTCCGATGAACACCTCCATCAGATGGAGGCCGCCCTCGCCATAGCCTAGGAGGCCGAACGGAACGAAAAGCGACACTAAGACCAACGGATTGTGGATGAGGACGGAGAACTTGAATCCGGACTCGACAACCAATACGGCTGCGTAGATGAAGGTCGCGTAGAACCATGCCCAGCTGATCGGGCCGAGGAGTGCATGTCTGTACTCGTGGTGCCTCACCTTGTTGTAGATGTTAATGGCCAGCCCTGACAAATAGTGGGCGACTCCGAAGAAGAGGATGAAGATCATGTACGTGATCAGGTTAGCTGTACTGGGTGCGATGCTCGGGCTTGTTGGAAACGCGCCAGCGGTGGGAGCGAAGATCGCTGGGATCCCGAGGATCTTGCTTGATTCGAAACCGAAAATGTCTCCGAAGACGAAGCCGAAAATAGTCGCTCCAATGCCCAGCATCAGGATCAGCTCAGCGCCGTTTACGAAGATCTGGCCGATCTCGAACACCTTCACCTTCTTCCGCTTCAGATTGAGAAGAAACAAGCCGAGGGCAATGAAGAGGAGACCCTCCCCGATATCGCCGAACATCAGCCCGTATATGAGCGGGAAAGTTATGATCATGAAAGGCAACGGATTCGTCTCACCATACGAGGGAATGCCGAAATTGTCGATAATCCCCTGCAACGGCCTGGTCCATCCGGGAGCGGTGACCGAGGTAGGAGGGTCAGACTCCTTCGACGATGCAGGTCCGTCTGACGAAGTATGAGCGTCTTGGTCATCGTCCTCAACATACATTGTCGCGAGCCCATCGCATGCTTTGGAAAGTCCCTCGCCGACCTCCTTGGTCTGCCGCGCAGGCACCCATGCCTGCAACAATACCGTCGCCTCGGTAGCAGAGGACCCTGCCAGCGCCCTGGTACGCGAGTCCAATATTTCCGAAAGTACTGCTAGGCTCTTGATTCTGGAACCATCCTCCCTCGCGAGCTTAGTCTTCTTCTCGTCGAGATCTTTCATCGACGAATCCAGGTCAGAAAGCTTCTGGTCAACGGCCTCTTTCGCCTTTTTCGGGTCCGTAGGCAGGGCTGTCCAGGGCGGACCTAGCTTGGCGCCCAGCGCAGTGACCGCCTGTTTTGCATCCTCTTCGAAAGCGGTTGGGAATATAGCCAGGAACGTCTGGTTCTTCTCAGACGTGTTGGTAATTGCGAAGATCAGGTTCCCGTACGCGATCTGGTCGAGTTCCTTCTGGACAGAGCTCACCGACTCGGTCGAAGCCTCTCCCGCGAGACTTGTTAGAAATCCCCCTCCCGCTATCGCGTCGAGGCTGACTCCCACGTTTTCGAGTCCGGAAAGGAATCTTGCCAGCTCGCTCGTCTGCTCCTTCTCCGTCTGAAGCTTGCCCTGCTCATCTTCGAGCTGTCTCACGCTCTGCTCAAGCCTAACGGTCTCCTCGTCCAAGAAGCGAGCGAGTTCTTCCAGGTTGTCGACAGGCGCTTTCAGGCTCTCCGCTTCTACGTCTCCGATATGGAGGGTCGCTGTTACGCTTGCAACCCGGTTCTTGATCGTTGATGCCTTCGCCGATAGTTCGATGGACTCGTAGCGTTGAGCGCCCTCGGGGAGACCGTGATCCTCCACCTCGGTAAGATGGAATAGCTTCTTGGCTCCGGCGTAACCGAGAAGATTTGGAAGCTGGTCCTTGGCGACTACTATGCTGACATGTCGCATCTGGTCGGGATGAAGCAAGACTCGAGAGTCTACTCGCCAAAGATTGTAGCGGATATCAAGGTCAACAGTCGACTGTCTAGCCTTTCGAGTCGCGATCTGAACGAGTTGTTGAAAATTACTCGACCCTCTGGGTCGCTAGCAACCACGCCACCCAAGCCATCGATGGGATCTTGTTCGAAGACCAACTTTGCCCCCTTCGGAACCATTTTCGACACACTGTCAAGGTCCTTCTTCGCCGCGTCCCTGAACCCCAAACGGATAACAGGCTGGTCCGAGCCAACCGCCTTTACCGCTTCAGCAACAAAACGCTGCGCCGCCTCATCAAACCTTGATGATCCTGCAATACCGGCGAGCCGGTTCTCGACTGCCCGGACTACTTCCTGGACAATCCGGTTCTTCTCGTCAAGAATCTTCAGTCTGTTCGCGCGAACCTTTGAGCTGAGAATGCTCCGTCTGATAGCCTCAGCTTCAAGCTTCGCCTTTGCAGTAATCTCGTCAGCTTCTTTCTGAACCTTCTGCCGCGCCTCCGAGAGGACCCGGTCGGCGTTCGACTCACCATCGCGAACAATCGCGTCCGCCTTCAGCTTAGCGTCCGAGAGTATCCGATTCTGTAATTTGTCAAGAGACTCTGACATGCATGATCACGCGTTTAGTACTAGTTCGACTGCCTTGTTTGCAGCGTCGTCTTTTCGAGCTTCCGCCAACTTCCTGTAATTCGCTAGGAGCTGTTGAGTCTCAACATCTGATTGACGGGCCTCGGACTCTGCCTTCTCTTTGGCGTCGCGGAGAATTCCCTCGCGCTGTTCTTGAGCGCTTGAGATCGCCTCCTGTCTCAGCATGTCGGCCTCCTGGTGAGCCTTTGAGACTATCTGTTGGGCACGAGCCTTCGACTCGTCGACGATCCTTCGGGCCTGTCCCTCGGTCTCAACTATTTTCTTGACCGCGTCGATTCCAGACAAGCCTTTTTTCCACTGATCTCGCTCGACTATTTTGTAGAGTTTCGGAATAGACCTATAAAACTGTGGGGTCCACTATCACTCGAACAGAATTCTATTTACTGGGTAACTTTTGAGAATTTGGACCTACGATGCTGGGACGAGAGCTCGTAGCTGATCAAGCTTATACCTCTGGCGACTGTGTGTTTGCGTTTGCCGGGGGCCAAACGAGGCCGGGGTTGGCTTGTCCACCGAGGGCCGATCGGATCAGGCGACGGGCTGCAGAACGCCTCGTAGCGACCCGTAGTAAACATCTGAATGATGGCTAAGGTGGGTTCGACTCCCACCCCCGGCTCTACGACTTGTTTTCGAGCTGTGTCGGCTCGGTCGTTTCGAGGACTCGGAGGAAGCTAATGGACCTTGATCTCCGTCTATTCTGCTCTGAAACCTATGTTGTCGTGAGAACCGTTGCAGTAAGGCATCATCGCTGACCCGGCGCACCGGCACCATGCCTGCACTACTCTTCCGTCGACAATGACAAGGTTTAGACCGTTCTCAGTTGATTTGATAATGACCTCAGACCTTTGAAATCGTAATTCAATAATGGGTAGTCATTATATGAAACACGCAGACACTGGAAATATAGTATGTCCAGTTTTGAATTCA
>JAJPJY010000172.1 GCA_021323995.1 bacterium
ACCAGGCGACTTCATCAGAGAAATAATGGTGGAAGATGAAATGCGGACCCTGGGGAAGTCCGCGGCAGACTATGCGTCAAAATCTATCGTCCAGGCAACTCAAATGAAAGAAGAAATGCGCAGTTCACGCACTGGAGTAGAATTGAGAGAGAAGAAAGTTCTGGAAGATGCCTCGGGATTCTTCAAGCGGGAGTTCAGGGCGGAGATACGGGTCTGGCAGGAAGGGGAAACGGGGATAGTTGATCCGAAAGGTAAAGCGAGATTCGCCGAGCCATACCGACCAGCAATTTTCATCGAGTAGACTTGCCAGGAGACGTTCTCCTAGCTGAGACGATTCTGAACAGGGGCGGAACCACCCAAGTCCCTCAGAAGGTGATGGAAGCGCTGGGCCTGAAGCCGAAGCCAGGTGAGAGGTCTAAGCTGCTATGGACCCCGGCTGGAGACGTCGTGATCGTCACCAAAGGGACGCCGCAGTCCGATTGGAGAAAGACCATGCTCAGAAAGAATGGAACGGCCGCCATCCCCAGACACATTCAGCAGGGTTTGAGGCTGAGCTTAGCCTCGCACGGTGAGGAGAAGTTGCTCTGGATAAGAGGGGGTGATCAAATAGTCATCAGGAAGGGAAGGCGCACCGCCGACTCATGATCATCGTGGCGATGAGTGGGCTGGGTGCTGGTATACGATCGCTAAAACCAGAAGGACAACGTCTAAGCCGAGGAACAACGGAAGCGACGGAAAAACAAGACCAGGTACAAACGTGATCCCCATTCCAAAGACTCCCAGTACAAGTAGGAGGACAACCATGATGTAGGTCCTCTTGTCTCGGAAGCTCTCAGTCATCTTCAGTGAAGCGATAATCATCCCGTCTCCCATGATGATCAACGCGACGCCCGCATAGAATGACGCCCAATAGATCGCAGACGACGGGCAACCAGTACTTGCGCATGGAACTGAAAGAACGAAAAAGAGACCCGCGCCACCAATAGCGTCAAGAAAGAGACCTATGAACACGAGTGTCCAGCCGACACTCCGGAGAAGACTTTTACCGCGTTCGTTCAATCAAACTGAAGTTCCAGACCGTCTAGAGAACTCGGACTGCTATCTTGCATGTCGGACAGTACTGGTACATCGAGAATGTTTGCACGGGTTGTCCCTCGGGTCCGACCGATTGGACAACTATCGCCTGCATTTCCTGGAGGCACGGAGAATGGTGAGAGTCCTCCATCGCCGTAACATCCACAACAGCCCCCGCGGGCTTGGTTTTGTCGAGTTCCTCAACTAGATGATCGATGTCCTTGGCTGAGAATTCCTCAAAGGGCATACGGACGACATCCCGCGTCTTGGCAGTGCCAGTCTTGGCAGTCGAGTGTCGTGCTGTCTTACTCATTCAGCCACCAAGGCGCTCCTTAGTCCTAAATGGCTTTGTCAACCGTGCTTAAGCATTGGGTAATCAATTTGAGCACGGAGTACGACAATAATTCTGTTTCAGGGCGTCATTAACACAGGACACGAATCACAATAAGCCCTTAACCCCGTGCCCAGACTAACCGGTCGTCGAACGTTGACGTCTCAAGACGGTGAGAGGGAAAAACTCGTCGCTTTCCTGGTCGTGGTCGCAGCGCTAATCATTTTCTTTGTTATTTTTGTGCCCGTTCTCGGTATCCTAGCAGTTGAAGGAATCGTGATAGCTGTTGGACTATACTACGTTATCAAATTCGCCGTGAAGGCTGCGCTCAACGAGTCTCGTGTCAAGATAGAAAGAGATCCTCCCACCCCAAGTGACGGTTGACAGTCAGGCTTCCTTGTATCTTCTGACTTTCAGTAATGCCGCTTGAACTTCCGAATCGAATGGTGCTTTTGAATCGAGAACCAGTCTCCGCCGCACTTGTTAGGGCAGATCGAGTCTCCGAGCTGGACCATCTCGCCCTCGGTCAAGTCGGAACTGCCTCGTTTCTGTTCGAAGCTCTTCTCGAACTCGGTGCCGCACTTTACGCAACGTAGCTCCAAGACGGTCCTCCCCATTTCCTGCACCCGGTGTGGCGTCCGAAGCGTCCGAGGGTAATTAAACCAGAAAGAAGAGCGGCAGTAAACCGACGAGGAACCTGGAGTCGAAGACTGAGAACGCGATCGTTTTGATCGAAGAAGCTCTACTTGGCTCGCTCGAGACCGTGTACAATGGACGACTAAAGAACGTCTTGGACGCATTAAGCGGGATGGGTCCGAAGTACTATTTCCGACTGAACGGTCCCCCGAGTTGCCGGAAAGAAACCGTCGAGCGTATCCGGTCTCAAGGATTCCAAGTGGGATCACATGAGACTATTCCTGAAGCCGCATATTTCCCCGTAACAGAGGGGACACCGTCCACCGACGGGATGCGAGTTGAAGCTGATCAGTTTGCTGCTGAGGCTGTGATGCACGGCGCCCATCTCTATGCTCGTGGGGTGCGAGACTGCAAGGGCCTCCGGCTAGGAATGAAGACGACCGTCGAGGATCGAGAAGGAAACATTGTAGGGTCCGGGATTGCGCGTCAAGGAGAGACCACGATCCTACGTTACCACTCAGGGATTGCGGTCGAGACGCTGGACAGCAGATTCCGATTGCCTGCCCTTCGAGAAACCCCTTGGTACAAGAGTGGACTGATTCATCTTCAATCACTCCCGGCGATGGTTGCATCCC
>JAJPJY010000072.1 GCA_021323995.1 bacterium
GAACTCGCCCAGCAAGCCTACCAGAACACCAAGGAGCTGGACATGTCGATGAAAATGCGCGAAACATGGCACCGCCGATACACGAACACAGTAGAAGTCCTCAACAGGTTGCTGAAAGACTCCCAGATCAAAGACTACACTAGGAAACTCCAGACAATCCTCGAAAACGAGCACATGGGGGACATCCGATGACACTGTCAATATGGAACGACATCGACCGCCAATACCGGAAAGTCGCAAAAGAACGGGCGAAGAAGAACACCGGCAAAGAACCACTGGTCAATGCCAGCAACGTCCAGTTCTTCCGGGACGTGACAGGCCTCGAACCCACCGACTATCAGCAACGGTTCCTCACAGACGAGAACCAGTTCGTCGTTGCCAGATGGGCCCGACAGACCGGCAAATCCCTAACACTCTCAGTCTTATGCCTACACACAGCACTATCGGGTCCAGAGAGAGCCATCGCGATCCTCGCGCCAAGCCTTCGGCAGGGGAGAATGTTGATCCGGCGGATAGCCGGGTTCCTGCCGAAACTGCCCAGATCCTGGATAGATGGGCGTGTGCTCAAGACAAGACTCAGCTTCGTCAACGGGTCCAGCATCGAGGCCTTCCCGAACAGCCCCGAAACAGTCAGAGGACTGACCCTAGGACTGTTGATAGTAGACGAGGCGAACTATATTGAAGATGACAAAGCGCTCTACGATGCAGTAGTCTACGCTCTAGCCACGACAAACGGCAGGTTCATCGCGACCAGCACTCCTGGGACCCGTGACTCCCTCTTCTACGAGATGTGCACAAACGACGAAGAGTACGGCGACTTCTCACGCCACCACGTAAGCTTCCACGACGCACTCGAACCCAAGGGTCCACTCAAGAAAACCACAGTCGATCGCTTGAAACAGCAGACGCGCGAGGACCCGTCACGCTGGGACCGAGAGATGCTCGCCGAGTTCTCCAGCGACGAGGAGGCATGGCTCAGTTACAGACTCATCGACAGCTGCGTAGACGAGACCCTCGAATATGTCCCGGACTTGGACAAGCCAGCCAAGGAGGTCAAACAAGAATGAATCTAGATCCTAGAAACCTGGTAAAACCCAGCCAGCCAAGAGACTACTATGTAGGAGTCGATCTAGGTCAGAAACGAGACTATACTGTCGTCGGGGTCGTCGAGAAGAAAGACCGCCACATCACACTGCGCCAGGTCAAACGGTTCCCACTGGGAACAGAGTACACTACGATACTCGACTATCTGAACCGTGTTCAGGAAAAGTTCCAGTCCGTCCGCGGATTCTATATCGACCAGACCGGCGTAGGCGAAGTCTTCGTAGAGAACGCAACGAAACACGGCTTGCACAACGTGCAAGGGATTGTGTTGACGATGCCGATGAAACAGGAAGTGATGACGGCTATCAAACAGACGATGCAGGAGAAGAGGCTGCATTTCCCACATGACAGTGAACTGGAGAACGAAATGAACGGAGAGATTGCCGAGATAACCTCCACTGGGAAGACAAAGTTCTACCACCGATCGGGGACACACGATGACCGGCTATGGGCGGTCGGGCTCGCAGCATACGGCGCACGACACGACATCACGCCATACCATCCAGTAGTGGTACTAGGCGGGCCCAAAGATATCTTCGGGCGTTCCAAGAAGAAGGACTGGACCGACTGGGTGAAGAAGATCAGAGGAGACACCCTTGACGGAGTTCGCAATCACCTCTCGATGACCGGCTTCAACATCAGGGACTGGAGCCTTCCCAGACTGCGCAAGGGTGTAATCCACGAAGCTCCACAGCCTGTTAGATCACTAGGCTATGAGAATCAGCAAGGAAACGAGCCGAGGCGAATGTGTCCCGTTTGCTGGACAGGCTACATCTACCAACAAGGAACGGGCAGCCCATGCGGACACGTCAAAGCGGACGGGACAATAGTACCATAACTATTTGCGAAGTAGAGACGCAGCAGTTGCGAAGTAGCTCTTCCTGTGTCAAGTATTCGCAGTCTGAGGGAACTGGCAGCCCTTGTCCGGGTCTACGTTAGATTTATTTAACATATGTTAGATAAAATTAACGATTGCCGTTGCACTTTCACAGGTATCAAGAATCAATAATAGGCTCGAGGACGAAGGTAAGGCTACTCCGCATCCTGTTCAAGCTTCCCGAGTCCGAGCTGACGGGCGAGGATCTTGCGCATAAGGCATCTGTCTCCAAACCCATGGCTCACTTGGCGCTATCGCAAATGATGAGGGAGAACGTTGTGGCACGGCGGGTCACCGGCAGAGCCTATCTCTATCGACTCTTAGCGGACAGCTATCCAGTGAAGCTTCTCGCACCCCTATTCACAACAGAGGATTCACCTTTGGAGGAATTGGCTAGGCTCGCGGGGAAGAAACTAGGGTCCAAAGAAGTCGTCTCAGTAATACTGTACGGGAGTATCGTTAGGGGCGAGGAGGAGGCGGAGAGCGACATCGACCTCTATCTGATAATAAGAAACGAAGCGTATCGGGAGCGGGTTCAGCAGCTGGTCTCAGATCTGAATCGTCTGACTTTGAACAAGTTCGGCAACAGGCTCTCCGCCCTGATCCTGACGAGAGAAGAGTCTAGGCGTGCTTACAGGAAACGACGGGGTCTAGAAATGCGAACGGAAGCCGAGGGCAGAGTTCTCTATGGCCTTAGCCTTCGAGAGGCTGTGCAGTAGCATGGTCGTACCGTCGCGGAAACTCGACAGGTCAAAGGCACAGAACTATCTGAAAAAAGCGGGAGAGCTGTACCTGGACATGCTAGAAGCTAGGAGGGGCGGCCGATTCAACTCTACAGTCATATCGGCAGTCCACTGCGGCATAAGCTCATCAGATGCGTATACAGTCTACGTTGGCACGATCAGATCGGCCAGCAAGGATCACGGCGACGCTGTACGGCTCCTTTCCTCAATGGGGACGGAAGCGGCAAGAATGTCTGAGCACTTGAGATCGCTACTGGAGGTCAAGAACGCTGCCGAATATCAGGACAGACTCTTCACCGCGAACGATGCTGACGCCGCAGTGAAACATGCGGAACGGCTCTACAAATGGGTCGCAGCAACAATCTCAGACAAGTAGATCGTAGAAGCTATCCATCTTGGGGGATGGAGCAGGAAATAGCTTTCAGACTCCAAACTGATGGGATACATTATCAGACGCAGATCGAGATTCCCGTTACAACCGCAGACTTCTACTTCGCAACAGAGCCAAAACCACTCATCGTCTTCGTCGACGGCCGGGTCCATCTAGGAACAGCTCAGATGATCAAGGACGAAGAACTACGATCATTATTGCGGAAGAGAGGATACAGGGTCTTAGAGTTGTACTACGACAGCTACTCGGACAAGAAGAGAAACCAGCTATACGAACAGATCCAAGACTCCCTAAGAAAGCAATCGCTCCAATCGAGGGTGCCAAATCAGGCGGCAGCGTAATACTCCGAGGACTATGCGATTTGGTTTGATCGTGAGGATGATTGTGCTACGACCCTGTTTCCCAGAAGCCATACGTCTTCCAATGGAATTGCTTTCAGAAGTACTGCGAGTCCGAACTTCTTCGTAAGTCTGTCCCGCAACTCCTCGCCATGAACCTCCATGATCAGAGGAAAATCTATTCGATTAAGCTTTAGGAGTTCTGCTTCTCCTCCCTCAATGTCGATCTTCACAAAGTCGAACTTCTCTCTTCTAATATCGTCGAGTTCGAATGCTCTAGGAATGATCTTGATTATTCGGCCGTTACTGTTCCAACCATTTAGTTCAGCGTTTCTCTTCAACAGTTCAACTTCGGATGGGTCCATTTCGATAGCGATCACGTTTGCGGCTCCATTCTGGAAATAGAAATACGCTGTTTCACCACATCCCGCCCCGATGTCGAGGACTGTTTTTCCACGAAGATTGAACTGCGGCAGGTAATAGTTCTGCCATTGACTCCATTCGCAAATTACACTGGTCATCCTTGCCTCATTCAGGACCAGAGAATCGTTTCCATGCCTAGCAAGATATGAGTCAGTTCCTTGTCTTTCCAGGTTCCAGTCTCTCATTTGCCAAGCGATTCTTAGGTACTCGTGGGGAAATAGACCGCGCTTTCCAATATAGAGGGCGGGGACGTGCCTCTTCGGAGATATTCCAACTGAGGGAAGAATCAATTCGAAGTCGCCTTTCCCGCGCCGGCCGGCATAATCATGCTAAACCCGTCGATCAGCCCGCGAGCATATGATTCTGCGCAGTTTCCTCTGCGGTCGCCGAGGTCGTTATCTGCCAAGATAATGACGATGTGCGATAATGCGATGGGAGGCAGGAAACCCAAGGTGAATAGAACGAACCTCCATGGCCCTGCATATTTCCTCATGAACCAAATGCGATTCCGTGCTACCTCATAGGCGCGCCTGCTTGAAGACATGTGAAGACTGCGTGCGCCTCGATATGGCCACTTCCTCGTGGGCACGTCATGCCATATTGCGGCTTTAGGGACCATAATCGCCTTGAATCCTTTCCTAGCCGCACGGACGGCGAAATCCCCTTCCGCCAAGTGTTGAGCAAATTCTATTTGATCAAAATTCCCGACTTCATCAAATACTCGCCTTCTGATCATGAAAGCGTTGGGAACATCATCTGTTGGATAACAGTCTTCAGAACCGTTAGGCTTCTCCGTCGAGAATTTCGTGATGCTGGTTAAGAGACTCCTGTTTACACCGCTGCACCAGACGTTTCCTGGTTCACGCAGATAGTACATGATAGGACCTGCGATGCCAGCGGTCGGATTTGCGGTAATTCCTTTGACTAGCTCGGCTATTGTGTTGGGGTCCACTACATTATCATCGTCGACGAAAAATACGAGCTGGCCTCTTGCACGTTTGAGCCCGGCGTTTCTTGATGCGGAAACCATCCGCTCCTGTTCGAACCTGACAAGTAAGATGTTGGGAAACAGCGTGGTCAGGTTGTCAAGAGTTCCGTCGGTTGAGGCGTCGTCAACGACGATGACCTCAACGCGTGGGTGGTTGCTACGAAGTATGCTTTCAACACACCGAGTGACGGCGATCTTGCGGTTATGGGTTGGGATAACGACCGAGACCAGGGGTACATTGGAGATTTCTTGGTGGGCGGTCATCGAGCTACTCTGCCAATGCGCTCGATCCTTGCCTATCGAACAGTGAACGTTGTGCTAGCGGTTGCTATAGGGTAAATTAGTATGAACGTGGCGGTGACATGGTACATGCCTACAGCAGAGGTTGAGGCGGTCCCAACGAATGGCTGGGCAAACGGGTAGCCAACCGTGACTAGCGCGTTGCCTGCCGGGTTAGTGGTTACTGTGACAGTCTTTGATCCGCTGATTCCGCTGCCTCCGGGACCCGTTACCATTATTGTCACTGTGATTTTTGCATTTGGAAATGAATGAGTGATCTTTGCTGTCAAACTCAGGGATGTCCCGTGTACAACGTTGGATGGGGAAGCGTTGACATTGACGGAGTTGGTTAGGCCGACCGAGGTGGAGTTGTTCAATCCAGTTGCGAATAGGGAACCGCTTGCGCTAAGGGCGGCTGCTAACGCGATGATGAGCAGAACCGTCACTGTGATGGATGTGCGGAGCCATCTTCCTTCTTTGCTCGGTCCTGCGACCGCAGAGCCAATCAGCCTTGTAACTCTGGGGGCTAATGCTCGCATATTGCCGAGGAAGGACAAGTCTACCGCAAGACCTCACTAAGCGACTGTCGAGTTTGTATTAAGTTTTCTCGAAGCTTGATGTGGGAGAATATGGCGATGAGGGCGACGGCGCTGCCCCAGACGTAGAAGAATGCAAAGTAATTCGCGGCAGTGAACGGAATCAACAACAGGAACGTGGCGACTACTGTGAGAAGCCTCGTATCATCGTTTTGGGATTTGCGACTCGAATAGACCAGCCAAAAAACGAGCCATCCCGTTGTGACTATCGAGATTACTTTGATGAACGTGGATGAGAAGATCAGGTCAGGGGTTAGCCATCCACCCCCGAAGTTGTTGTAGGCCGTCTGCGCTTCAGAGGCGAGGAATCTCGGCGGAAATACTGCCAATAGGCCCCCAAGAGTCAACATTACCGGAACAAGGAAACCGGCAAGAGTCCGTATCTTGTTGCCTCTCCTATTTGCAGAAGCCAAATAGGGAATGATCAAAAGACCCGGGATGCCGAGTGTCAATAGGCCGAGTCCGGTAATTAGCCCAGACCACAAGTATCGCCCGGACATGAACGTGAAAAGGCTCCAGACAATCAGGGCGGCAAGTCCCAAATGCGATATCATTCCGACCTCGACTGCCCAGGAAGTCGTTGGAAGAGCAAGGAAAAACGCGGCGGCGAAAGGTGCGACTCTAGCTGAGATTAATTGCGTACACTTCCAAATTCCAATTGATGTGAGCACTGCATAGAAGAGAGCACCAACATGAGTGGCCCACCCAGGCGGCAAGAACGTGAAAGGCACGGCCAACATGTATGTTACGGGTCCGTAGGTTGCTCCAGTACCTCCCCATGGAGGGATGCTATGCGTATACGGGTTGATCCCGTTCAGGAGGTCTCTCGCCCCTGCATCTACTGAAATGCCCACGTCGGAAACCCAACTCGTCAGGGCAATGTTTGGTACTATCGATCGCAGGTAGGCTTGCAGAAAGGCAAGACCGACGGACACTGAAGCTATAATGAGGAAGTAGAGTTTCGCGGCGATCCAGTCCAGACTTAGCGCGATCTCGGAACCGATCCGGTTCATGTTTCTGGCCAATAGGAGTGAGCCAATGAGAGGGGTGGAAAGGATTGCGACGAGGATTACCGTGGGCACGACTAGCGTTATTGGGATGACTAAGGTCCACAGTCCAAGAGGAGTCTGCGCGTAGTAGAAGAAGTAGGATGCAATTACCAAGTAGAGTGGAATGATTGCGACTGTGCATAGGAGGACGATCTTTCCTCCCAGCGAAGCTCTGAACGGGATGAGGCAGAGAATGGTCAGTATCGGGAAGGCGAGGTATGCGTCGAACCAGGACGCCCAGTCAGGCGGGGCTATCAGAGGCGTCTCAAACGGAGCGGGAGCTAATGGTGCGAATCTTAGTGTGACGAGAACCACCGAATATGCAAGTCCGATCAATATCGGGAGCTTGTTGGAAGTTACTGATTGCCTAAACAATGCCATGAGATGGCCCTGCCCTAGATCGATTCTCGCCAATCACTGCGCCAGCTCTGGGGTCTCGATTGATGGCGGCGGTTTAACAGATGAAGAATCAGTCTCCGATGGCAGTCCAGTAATCTCCTCGTAACATTTCAGATACCTTCTCGCTATGTTCTGCCAGAGGAACATTTCCCTATCAAACGGTGGAGCGAATGTAACGGGCTGATCCAGAACTTTCGACAACGCGTTTGCTA
>JAJPJY010000048.1 GCA_021323995.1 bacterium
ATTCTATTCCGAAACGGCGTGCGTACTCGAGAAAGTGGGGCTCGCCTCCGATCAACCCCTTCTTGAGAGCTTCTTTCTCGACGAGCGATCTGAATTCTTCATGGCCGGGTCCGTAACTGAACGCTTCAGGAGAGTGAAGATCTCCCTTCTCGTCCATTATTGCGTACTCCGATTTTATTGGTGGCGCAACGTGTTTTGCCTCCTTCGAAGTGATAGTCCTGGACAATTCGGAGAGTGGATGGCCTTTGGCTGTGATCGTGAAGCCCTTGTACCATCCGAACGGACTTCGGCTAACCTCGTAGCCTCGTTCAATCAATTCTTGTTCTAGATCCTTGAGGATCTTGATCGCCGGGTCCCGGCTTGCGAGATTGGTTGAGAGATGGGCGTAGGGGTAGATCATCACTCGCTTTGTCTTCAGCCAACCAAGAACTTCTGCTATCGACTCTGCAGCGTTTGATACGGTTTTTTCTGGCGATTCTTCGTCTGCTTTCTCGACTGTAGAGAAGACTACTAGTCCGTCTTGGAGTCCGCCCTTCTTCGCAAGATCAGAGAGAGGTTCGGGTTCCTTGACCGCTTTCTCTTTGGTCTCATACTCGAACTTGTCGGCGTGGATGAGGAGTAGTTTCAAGGCTTCATCCTCCACCTTTCGACTTGTCTGTCTTTCTTCGTCTTCTTCTTCATCTCCTTGTAGTGGTTCTTACAGAGGTAGCATCTGCCGGTAGTGGCGGTGACTCTGAGTCCTGCATGAGCGGCTTCTTCAGCCGGGACTGATCGTACTGCGTCTTCTCCGCAACCACTCACGGAGCATTTGACTCCCTTGCCTACTTTGCCCAACGCTAGACCTTGGCGTAGCCCCTGAAACCCCTAATAGAAAAGTTTCGTGAGGTAAGGATAATCCAGAAAAAGCGGATAAACGTCACCGTAGCAATCATGCTGTCAAGGCTACAGTTCGTAGTTGAGGGTTTTTTCCAATCCTCCTCGAAACTTTTCCACCGCGTAGGCTTCTCGCCCAACTCGTTGACTCTCATGGGTTTCTTGCTAGCCTTGGCCGCCGGGGCGCTCTACTGGGGAGGTCTGTCCAGCTGGGAGTGGATTGGCGCGGTCCTCGTTCTGCTGATCGCCAGCTTCTTTGATGCGGTTGATGGAGCAATGGCTCGCAAATACGGTAAGATCTCCAAGTTCGGTGGGGTCCTAGACAGCGTTCTTGACAGAATTGGGGAGATAGCTCTCTATTCGGGTTTGCTGGCCGGGTCGCTTGTGCAGCCCTGGATTGGAATGTGGGCCCTCTCCGCGGCTCTAATGGTGAGTTATGTTCGGGCGCGGGTCAGTGTTGAAGGCGTCACTTTGAAGGGAGTGGGGATCGCGGAGCGGCCTGAAAGATTGCTGATACTTATTGTTGCCACACTCTTCTGGCCATTGTCTCATAATCTCTTGGCTGGAGGGGTCCTTCTGATAGCGATTCTCTCATCGATTACTGTAGCCTCTAGGGTCTACCGTGCCTCGATAGCCCTATCGCGTTAGTAGTTCAAAGAAGCTGGCGGTTCTGGGAGTTGTCGGCTGTGCTATAGCCTTCTGTCTTCCCTGGATCTGACCTTCGAGACTCCGAAATGGACTGCACATGAGACGCAGAGGTTTTTCATTACGCGTTGACGCGCAATGTATGCGCCTCTCGCACGGAGTTCTTTGGCGAGACTGGGTTCCACCAGCGAGACCCATGAGGTCACCCGCTTCATCTTGTCTCTCGGACTCAGCATTCCACAGTTGGAGCACTGGGTCAGTTCGCTGCGGCCCTTGCCGCCTTTGCTACGCCCACGGGATCTCCTCTTCTTTGGCATCTCGTTTTCCTTGGTAGACGAGGGTGTCCTTCGGTATAAAAGAACGCTCTCCGATCAGCTTCGCTGGGGGTTCGTCGAACCTCGCTTAGAATCTAGGTTCCTATACTAGTCTCGGACTAACCATTTCTGATAGGAAGCCAAATTCAGACAGACCATTTTTTCACACAACTAGTCTATTAGTCTCGGTTTCGTGAACTTGGCTACGATCGAAATGAAATCGAAAGGGAAGGCCGGACCTGCGCAACCAGTGATGGGGATGTTTCTGGATGAGAAGCGGGGTACATTGAACGCCTACGGTGCCAGGTTTCTCCTTATACCCGTCAACCTGATTCATTCTATGGAGGACAGGTTGTCCAAGAGCCTTGGACCAGTGACCGCGACTAGTTTCGAATATGAGATCGGGAAAGAAGGGGGAGCCCAGTTCGCGAGTCTTGCTCTAAAGGCGGGTCTTGACATCAATAGCCGAACTGGAATCCAACAGGTCGCCAATAGCCTGGGGGCCCAAAGCGGTTGGGGAAAGATCGAAGTCGTAGAATTCGATTTTGGGAAGCATCTTGCTAGGATAAGATGGAAGAACGGAGTCTCCGTCCGAAACAAGAAGGGGAAGACGCCTGTGTGTCATTTCGGACGCGGCATACTAACGGGCGCTGTGGAAGAGATTCTTGGACGCAAGTGTGAATCGATCGAAGTTACGTGTCAAGGCAAAGGAGACCCATTCTGTGAAGCGATCGTTGGGGATCCGAGAGAGATTACGCGCGTGGCCGACAGGATCCGTTGAAAAGCTAAGCGCCCATGTGTGTGCTGCCGGAGGGTCGGACGTACAGGGAAATGCTACCGAACCCTTGCCTCTTGAACTTGATGCCTTGATCTGTAATCTTGTAGATCTTTCTGCTTCTACGGTTTGGAGAATTCCATTCTCCCGCGACCAGTTTTCTCTCCTCGAGCTCGTACAATAATGGATAGAGCGTGCCCGCTCCGATCCTCGTGCCAGTTCTATTTTTCAACTCTCTCATTATTTCGTAACCGTGTTTGGGACTATTGTCTAGGAGGTCGAGAACGAAGAGGTCTAGGAAACTCTTGACGAATCGTTCCGTTACTGCCTTGCTCATTTTCCCGGATCTATCGAGATCCGAGAATATCGTGATTCGATATAAACCCCACCTGTGAAAGGCAGAACTCGAAGTGAGCGCAGGGAGACGGTTTGAAGTCCACCAGGATTACAGTTTGCGGGAATCTGACTGTTGACGAGCTAGCAACAGCCGATGGAATCGCGGTTTCTCCCGGCGGGAGCAGCCTCTTCGCCTCCTGCGCCATCGCCTATCTGGGGGCAAGAGTGGGAATCCTCGGGAATATCGGCGATGATTACTCCCCTGCCATCTTGAGACGACTCAAAGCGCTGCACCCAGATGTCAGCATGTTGAGAAGGACTGCAGGACCCTCAACCAGGTTCAGAATAACCTCGTCGAACGGGTCCCGAAGGCTTCAGCTTATCGAGCCGGGGGAGCCTATAGTGGCTCCGCGAAGCGGATTCAACTCGCAAGGGGTTCACCTTGGGCCAGTCTTCAACGAAATATCTGGTTCTCTAGTTAAGACGCTCAGAAAGAGCTGCGATTTCATGTCAGCTGACCTCCAGGGCTTCATCCGCACGGCTTCTAGGACAACAACTGTTCAATACGTGCCACGGAATCTGAGTCAGCTGTTCAAGCAGTGTGACATGATGCAGGCTTCAATCGACGAGGCGCAATCACAGGTTCGAGCCCGGGACCCAAGGCAGATCTTGAAACGGTTTCTCACAGACAAGGTTCGTTATGCGATTGTGACTATGGGAGAACGAGGGTCTTGGCTAGGCTCCAAAGATGACGGCACACACTTTGTCCCCGCCTTCCCGGACGATACAATACGAGACTCGACGGGGGCGGGTGATGTCTTCGCTGGGTCCTGGCTTAGGACGTTTCTCTCGACGAGAGATCCTGTCTGGGCCTCGTCTGTGGGCTCGGCATTCGCCTCTTTAGCGTCTCGGAGGAGTGGATTGTCAAAGTTCCGCTTAAGCAGGACAGAATTGTTCCGTCGCGCGACCTGGGTCTATGATCACGTCAAACCCACGTTGGAGTCTTGAGCCGACGTAAGTTAACGGAAGCTAAGGATTGTGCTTGCCCACTTTCTCGGCTCTAGTAGGATCTTGCGAATA
This sequence comes from bacterium, assembly GCA_021323995.1. Taxonomy (GTDB): domain Archaea; phylum Thermoproteota; class Bathyarchaeia; order 40CM-2-53-6; family 40CM-2-53-6; genus 40CM-2-53-6. The sequence goes on from JAJPJY010000048.1 coordinate 4,024, forward strand.
CTACTTCTCTTGAGTTCGAAGCGCCACAATACACGCACTTCCCTTTCTCAGACTGTGTTAGGGGAACGATTCGGACGGTTGCTCCCGTCTCTTGTTTGATGTTGTCTTCGCAGTTGTTGTTTTCGGATAGGAAGGCTTTGACAAAGCCACCTGAGGTTTCAATGGCATGGGCGAATTGTTTCATGTCAGTCGCCGTAGTCGTGAGTTTGGCTTGAGTCTCTCTAGCCTTGTGGAGAAGCGATTCTTGAATCTCGTCAAGGGTGTTGACTATCCGAGTTATAGCGTCCGCTTGAGGCACTGCCGTCTTCGTTCCACTGTCGCGTCTGACCATCGTGATTTGTTTCGACTGCATGTCTCGGGGTCCTATCTCGACCCTCAAGGGTACTCCTTTCATCTCCCACTCGTGATACTTCCACCCGGGAGTATACTGTTCGCGATCGTCGATGTAGGTCCGTATGGATTCCTTCCCGAGGCCTTCCGCGATGTGATTAGCGGCCTGTAGGATGGTCTCTTTGTCTGATTCTTTGTATGATATGGGGACGAACACGACTTGGGTTGGCGCTACCCGAGGAGGAAGGATTAGTCCCTTGTCGTCGCCGTGGGACATAATCAACGCCCCAATTAGCCTCCAGCTTATTCCCCATGAAGTAGTCCAAGCGAAGTGCTCCTTCTCATCTTTGCCTAGGTACTTGATCTCGAAAGGCTTGGAGAAATTCTGGCCTAAGTGATGGCTGGTTCCCATTTGGATCGCTTTCCCGTCCGGCATCATCGCCTCTAGAGTTGTGGTGTAGACTGCGCCCTTGAACTTCTCCCGCTCAGTTTTCTTCCCTACCAACACGGGGATTGCAATCTGGTCTTCGACAAGTCGTCGGTAAATCTCCAGAATCGTCAAGACTTCTCTTTCAGCTTCTTCTTCGGTCCCGTGGACTGTGTGGCCTTCTTGCCAGAGGAACTCGCTGGTGCGGATGAACGGTTTGGTAGATGTGATCTCGGCGCGTAGAACGCTGTTCCACACGTTTATGAGAACGGGAAGGTCCCTCCAACTCTTTACCCATCTGCTGTACGCCTCGTTGATTATCGTCTCAGATGTGGGTCTGATAGCGAGGCGTTCACCGAGCTCGTTATTGCCTGAGTGGGTGACCCAGAACACCTCAGGAGTGAAGCCCTCGAAATGTTCGGCCTCTCTTTTGAGTAACCGTTCGGGTATGAGTAGGGGGAAGTAGGCGTTACGGTGTCCGATCTCTTTGATCCTTCGATCGAAGTGTTCTTTGATGCTCTCCCAGATGGCGAACCCATACGGCATCAGGATCATGAACCCCTTGGCGCTTGAATAGTCGGCGAGCTGAGCTTTGGTGACGACTTGAGTGTACCACTCGCTTAGATCTTCGGTCTTCCTCACAGTAATGCCAAGATCCTTGCTGCTCATTTGAGTATCCGTTCCGTGGGATGTTCGGAAAAAAGTCTAGAGCGATACAGGTGAATCTGGAAGAAGATCGCCCATTCTAATTCAACCGAATGCAGTAATCGTCGGTGATGATATTTAGGTTTTGTTTCCCAGGTTTCGTCGGGTCAATAAGGAGAGTCATTCCTGAATCTGTTTTCCTTCTCGTTTGTGTTCGTAGAGAACTACCGACGAGACGGTGCTTCTGACTCCGTTGATCTTGAGAACCTTGTCCTTGAGGACATTGCGGAAAGTAAGGATACTATCAACCTTCAACATGCAAACGATGTCGTACTCGCCGGTCACCTCGTACACGTCAGTCACCTCGGGAAGCTTGACCAGGCTCTGAGTTACGTTTTCGAGTTCTCTTGATTCTACGAACAGGTTCAGGAAGACTCTGACATCCTTGGCCATTGTTCACAATCCGAGATTGTTCGTCGACGGTTCGACGAGGTGCCTATTAAGCGAGAATCCCTAGTTCGACTTGAGTTTCAATTTCTTCGGCAAATACTCATCCACGATGTATGTCAGTCCGTATCTGCTGAAGGCTTCTTGTTCCGATTTCTTCTTAACTTTCCTGAACGTGTCGATCTCTCTCTGCCAGAGACCTCCCGCGTACCGCGGGTCCTTCTCAAGCTCGTTCAACCGTTTCATGTCCAGGTCCGTCAACGGATCACTCGGCAGCTTGTAATCCACAATATCCGTAGCCCAGACCCCACCCCAGATCGCATCCGGAGTATTCAGTTCGCGAAGGTGGGCAGCGTTCGCCGAGCCTGAAATTATGACCATAGCGATATGCATTCCCCAAGGATCACCATCCGTGAATATGTAGACTGGGAGATCGAGCTCCTGGTTCAGTCGTCTGAGAAGAAACCGTGTTGCTCGCGGCGCTTGGCCTGCGGTGTGGATCAGAACGGATTTGAAGCGTTGGTGAACCCGCTCCTCAATGAACCTCGTAAAGAGTCCACCCTTCTCGATCGCTATCACCTTGTCGACCTTCTTCTTGTCTGGCCGGACAAACTCTGAGGTTGTAAGTGCGGGACCGATCATCACTCCATCTGGGTGCGATGCTAGATTTAGTGTCCGGCCTTCATATCCCGGCACGGTATACTCGATTGTCAGGTCCCCGAATATGGCGCTCCGCTCTTCGGGAAACACGTTGAAATCTTCTCTGGAAAAGCCAGTTACCGTCTCTAGATCGGTGATGAGACTGTCGCTTTCCTGCTGGTCCTGAAAATCCATTTCGTAGGCTTGTGCAGAGTAGAAGACATCACGTAGAGTACTGGTCTTGTTCTGTCCTGTAAGCTCGTCTGTGAACATGGCGGTCCAGAGAAGCTGCGTAAAAGGTCGGATTTGCCCGACATTCCGTGCGCTCCTCTTCACATTCCTCTTACCAAGAATGTACTGCCGGGTCTTGTCGTCGTAGATTATATTAGCAATGGACCTACTCGGCATCTTGACTGTCGGAAAGTCTTTCTTCGCCAGCTGATCATACACCTGGCTCCCGAGCTGTTCAAGAGATGAGAGGACGTGCTCCTTCCTCTCCTTGATGACTCCTCTACTCTTGTTTTTCTTTTCCTTCGTCGACACCATATTTTACCAGACTCCTGAGCAACGGCTGAATATCAGGCTCCTTCTTAGCCCCGGACAATTTCGTCGAGAACTGTGCTACTTTCGGAAGGTACTTCTCAAAAACATCGACCCGCTTCTTCTCCTGGGCAAGATGCTCTCTCCGACTGAGATAGATCCTAAGGTTCCTTGACGCTTCCCTGATGGCGTTTAGGATCTCGTGTTCAACTTCGGGCCGATCAGCGATGAACTCCTTCCCGACAGTCTTGTAGGGAATCTTTGTACTGCAAACATGAACGAAGATAGCAAGAGGGGTCTCTCCGGGGATGACCTTGTAGCCCCGCCAGTCTATCTGATCAACCACCTTCCATGAAACATCGCTCGCTTCGTCGAATAGCAAAGGAATCTTGTTGGCAAACCGGAAGAGCAGTATCTTTCCCTGTGACTCGATCTGCTTCCCACTTGCGATCCCTACCTCAATGATGAAGGGAAAACCCGAGTATGTCGCGGGCTTTCGTTGAAGAGTTGCAACATAGGCAGATCCGTTCTTGACATCCTCATCGTTTATTCCCAGTTCTTTTTTGATCCCTGTAGCCAGTAGGTCCGCGCCTAAGGGAGAGAGGCTTGTCGGATCAGGAGAAACAAAGTCCTCATAGCTTTTCATCGCATTGACTAGTCTTACGATATCTTCAGCGGGCAAGTTCTTGGGGTCTCTTCGCTCAGCCTCTTTCTTGCTCAGTTTGCGTTTCCGTTTGCCGGGTGCCTCCCGTATCTCGAAACCGGCATATTTCAGAAATTTTATGGCGGTTGTGTCGCCGATTCTTTGGAAAGACTTCCTCAAGAACTCCTGAAGAGTCTTCGCATTCGTCAGCTTGAGCATCCGCTGGACCGTCTCAACATCAACCCCGTAAGGATGCGGCAATGTTTCAGTTGGGGCAGGCGGGACCACACTGGTCCCTCTTGTGAAGTGGTATAGTCGTCCGCGAGGATCGACAAATGTGAGATTAGCGTATGGAACGATTATGGCGGTCTGCTTGAAGTATTCGAGGATCCTTGGCATCGCCCTAGAATAGTCCGCTTCAGTCTTGAACTCGATAATCGTCCCTTTCCAATGAGAACCGTTCGGCCGAGTCTTTTTCTTGAGCACAATCGGTTTGTTGTGCTGGATGTCAGTTCGCAGACCGATCTCGGTAATTTTCTGCTTTGGATTGGTGCTGGAGCTGATCTGGGCTTCGCCGTGGGTCGTGATCTGTCCGTACAGCAACGCCATTTTCCCGCCTAGCCCGAAGGTCCCACGCGTCTGGCGGAGCTTGTATTTCGATCCGTAGAGGACTTGGCCAAAGGCGGATGGTATGACGTCGCCAGGAACGCCTATTCCATTATCTTCGACTCTGAGTATGTAGGTTCCAGGTCCATCTAGCGGTCCAGATTCGTGCAATAGTCTGACGTAGATGTCGGGCGGGATGCCGCCTGTTTCGCAGGCGTCTAGAGAGTTCTCGACCAGCTCTCTTATTGTGGAATAGATTGATCTGGAGGGACTGGTGAATCCGGCGATGTCCCGGTTGCGGTAGAAGAAGTCGGCCGCGCTGATCTCCTGGAAGACTTCAGCAACGGTCATCGTCTCTGGCTCGTGCCGGCTACGATTTCTTCTTTTGTTCTGCTACTGACCCTTCCCACAGTGCTAGAGCTTTCTCCTTCTTCAGCTGGCCGCGCTTCTTCCTCAAGAACTTATAAACGGTATTATGTTGCCGGCCCTCGATCAGTTTCTCCAATGCATCCTTTGCCATCGAAACAGACTCAAAAGTGCCAATCACAGAAACTGTATGTCCGCTGACAGAGATCAGAGTGCCAGTAAGCTGTTCGAGGTTTCGCCGACTCTTTCCCTCCTTGCCTATGATTCTGCCGTCCACCCTCTTGATCTCAGCCTCATTCTTGCCGAAATAGTCGTGCAAGTCTATGATGTCAAATGTCATGTCCTCGTTGAACAGAGAGAATGCTCTGGGGGGAGAAAATCCTCTACCGATTGCCATGACCATGTCTTTCGCTCTCAGGGCAGCAGATGGGTCGGGCGAGTCAGGCTTTACGCCAATGTCTACGGACCCAGATTCGCTGTCGATCTTGAGGTCAACGAAGAGCTTTTGTTCTATCGTGGACTTGACTGACCCTTTGGGTCCGACAAGTACTCCGATCCTCTCCCGCGGAATCATTGCCTTGACACGAGTCTCGTGTATCACTTTTCCACCTTGAATATGTGCCCGAATGTCCTAGTTCTTACGTTTAGGCCCTTGAAATAATTGTTCAAGTTGTCAACATCCCTCTCCAAAAACTCCTTCGCCTCAGGATGCTCTGTCGTCACCGCCTGGGCGAAGTCTATGAGCACTGGATACCCGTCCGGGACGAGGATGTTGTACTCGCTCAAGTCTCCATGGACAAGCTTCGCCTTGTCATAGAGCGTCTTCATCATTTCGAGTATTCTGTTGTACCAGGACGCTGCTGCTTGAAGAGGAACATCCCGAAGGTGAGGTGCTGGAACCCCGTTCTTGCCAATGAACTCCATGAGCAGAACATTCTTTTCAACGTGAATAGGGGTGGGGACAGCAAGTTCTGCCTCTTTAGCAAGCTGGAGATTCTTGAACTCCTTCGAAGCCCATAGGTCTACGAGCGACCGGCTATCGTGTGGGACGTCCTTGAATCTGGGATCGCCTCGGATGTACTTGAGGCGTCCTTGCCTGAAAATGGCTGAGCTGGTCAGGTAGATTTTCACGGCCACATCACGACCCTTCGGGTCTATTCCGTGATAAATCCGACTCTCCTTTCCAGACTTGAGCGTGCCTTGAAGCTCTCGTAGCTGTCCGGTATTCAGCAAATGCATGACTGTCATCAGAGTTCTCCCGTCGAAGACCTCTTCCATGGTCTCCAAGTCTTCGCCGACCCTGCGCCGGACGCGACGCTCCCGGTCGTACCTCTCCTCCCGTCTACGAAGATTCTCTTCCGGTTTGTCGCTCAATCTCGTCCCACTGAATATGTGACAATACTCCGATGGCTACTTAGCTCACACTAGCCAGAGTCATGATGCGAATCCGACTGTGGTTTGACCGTCGATTCAGCTGAAGCTGGGCGACTGACAGGCTGCACTTTGTCCCAGCCGGACACAGGCCAGGGTTGCATGATCTTTGCAACACTGTATCTTGGGAGAGTTGTCGAGGATTTTTCGGGCAGTATTCCTCCTGGTCTGAGCGCCAACGTGACGAGCAGCATCGCAGCGAAAACTAGGTAGTACAGCCAGTTGACGTCGAATGGTATGTAGGATTGCAAAGAGAATTTGACTTGGCCGATAATCTCCATTATGAACGTAAAGACAAGCGCTCCGAGCGCAACCCCGGCGTTGTTTGCAGCCCCTCCGAGTATGACTATTACCCAGGGCCAAAAGGTCCAGGTAACTCGGGTCCACGTGTCGGGCCCCACAGACGAGACCCAGAAAGTGATGAGAGCGCCAGCCATTCCACAGATAGCGGAAGCGATGACAATCACGTTGCGTCGGATTGCAACATCGTTCTTGCCCAAAGCCCTTGCTGCATGCTCGTTGTCGCGGACTGCTCTTAGTGTCCGTCCCAGGGGGGATCGAGCCATTCGTTCAGCATAGATGTATACCAGAACGACAAAGATGGCCAATACTCCCAGCACTGCCACGTCTCTAACGCCAGTTCCAATTTCGGCCCATTGGAAAACATCGGGCACCTCGATTCCCTGAGTTCCGCCGATGAATGGTTGGTATCCGCCGAGAAAGATCTGGAAGAGCTGAGCCGAAGCCAACAGGAGCATGCCCAAGTAGTCCTCCCTCAGTCTGATCGCAGGATAAGACGCGAGGAGCCCAAGGCCACCTCCGATTCCGGCGGCCAGCGCAACCCCCGTGAGGAGCAGTTCAATTGATAGAATTGGATTGTTCGATAGTCCGGTGTTGATCTTTGTGATTATCTGAGCGATATGCGTGTTGTAGTCTCCATTCGTGTTAATTGCGAGAATTAGAGTTGCTAGACGGCCCGAGACTGATCCCGCGAGAGCAGCACCACCCGCGACGAACATCACTTTCCCGAAGTTCGGAATCCCAGTGTATCCAGCCTCGATGTTCAGTGTTAGGCTGACAGCCAAGAATAATGCAAATGCAGTTGCGAGACTGATGGAAAACGCAACAATGTCAATCCCGAAGATTGGAAGGGCTGGGACGTTCAACTCTCTCTCCTCAAAATCCGAACCAATTTTGCTTCAAGAGATCGGATTGAAACGTGTCGAATTCGAGATGACAGTTTGCGCCAGTGAACCGATACAAGGCCTTGAGGCATCACCAAGAGTGTTACGACCATCACTGCCAAGGGAACGCCTTTTTGGTAGATCGAGACCCAAGAACCGACCAGATCGATTAATCCACCAGTTACTAGAATCTCAGTGGCACCCACTATCACTCCCCCGAGGACTGCCCCATAGATGCTTCCGAGTCCGCCTAGAACGCTCGCGGCGAAAATTTCAACAATTAGATTAGAGCCCGCCGCGGTTCCACCTGGGAGCCACAAGTCGTAGAAGGATCCAGACATAGCTGCGAATCCCCCAGCCAATGACCAGGCGAACACGTAGACCACCTCCACATTGATCCCGAGCACCTTCGCGAGGTTTGGATTCTCAACGGAGGCCCGCAAGGCAACGCCGAACTTCGTTTCTGTCAAGAAAACATACAGCACGACCGTTATGATGGCTAAGATACTGGGTGCAATGAAGAAGACTCCTGGTAGGCCGAACAAGTTAAAGTCGTCTCGAAGCTGAAAGAAAAATTTACTATCAACGATCCCATAATGGGAGGTTAGGTAGTCGGAGTAAATTCCCAAGACGCCGGTAAACGCGATGTCTATTGCAATGGTAGCGATCATCAAGGACACAAGGGACGAGCCTCTTCTTGCGAGCACTCGAAGAACCCCTAGATACATGGCCAAGGCAGTCACGCTTCCAAGTCCGAAGGCGATCGGCGCCGACTCGTATGGACTAAGACCGTTCAGTCGGTAAAGAACGAAGGATGTGTAGATTCCCACGGCTACGAAAGACCCGTAAGCGAAGTTCGGAACCTTTGTGGTGATGTATGTTAGCGTCAACCCCAACGCCATAAGGCCGAAGAGAGAAGCATAGATCACGGAACTTGTTACGTATGGATCAAGCATTTTCCCTCGAAGTCCCAAGCCGAATATGTCTCAAACTCTAATATGGTTTATACATCAACCAGAAAAAACAAAGCATCGAATATGCAAACAACTCCAGGTACAACCTCAGGATCAACAGCCCCCAAGCGTACAGTCTCTCTAATCCTTGCAATCATACTTCTAGTTGTAGGACTCGGCGCTGGAATTGGCGTGGGCTACTATGGGCTACCAGCTCGTTCGAGCAGTAGCAGCAGCCTCTGCTCCTCCGGCAGCACTATCACCATTGGAGAACTCCTAGATCTATCCAGCACGCTCTCAAGCCAAGGAGTACGGGCTAAAGACTCGTCAGTCCTTGCCATCAATGACATAAACTCCATGCTATCGGCCTCTGGGTGCAGCTTAAGATTTGCAAATTCCGTGGACGACTACGCGCAGGTCAACCAACAAGCTTTGACAGATCTCACGAACTTCCACTCGGCTGGCATACAAGTTGTCGTGGGTCCGCTGAACAGCGGAGCTGCTCAATTTATACTGCAGTATGCCGATTCTAACCACATCGTACTGATCAGTCCCTCATCAACATCCGCAGCACTGGCAATACCTAACGACTACTTGTTCCGAACCGCTCCTAACGATGCAGCGCAAGGCCAAGCGGACGCGAGAATGATGGTCGACAGAGGAGCAACGGCAGCCATCATCGTGGAAAGACATGACACCTATGGAGACGGCCTCGCCAACTCGACTGCTACGTGGTTCAAAACAGACGTCCCCGGTGCTACAGTCGACACGATACAGTACGATACTAGCACAACCGACTTCACAACCGTAATATCCACAATGCAGACCGACTTCAACACGCTCAACACTGGAGCCAACACTGGAAAAGTCGCAATGGACTTCGTCGCCTTCGAAGAGTTCGGACAATTGATTTTACAGGCACACACATCGTCTTACCCATCATTTCCATGGACAACGCTCCCATGGTTTGGCACTGACGGTGAAGCGCAGGATGCAGTGATTGTCAACGCAACGACCTCCGGACCTTCCGTCGCTCAAGTCATCATGCCCTCCACCCTATATGCTCCAGTCAACAACTCTCGGACATTGGCCTTCTACACGAGGTTCGCCCAAGCATACCCAGGTAACTACTGCGACTCATACTGCCTTGGCACCTATGACGACATTTGGCTCGCAGCTAACGCCATACTTCAGGCTGGGGCAAACGATGGGACCGCAGTACAGGCAGTCATGCTGACCGTTGCGGACAACTTCTACGGTGTGACTGGCTGGACGGGTCTTCAGCCGAGCGGCGACAGAATACCATCATCGTACCAAATATGGAAGGTAGTGAACCAGGGAAGTCCCGCCAAACCCACATGGGTCCTGGCTGGATCATGGGACGATGCGACCGACACCATAACGTGGATCGGTACTCCTCCATAAGTGTAAACAGATATCACACCCCCTCCCCCTTTTTTTGTTGCCTGTTCGCAATGAACATCCTTTCGGTGCACGATGTCAGGAAGTCCTTCGGTAACCTTCACGCGATAGACGGAGTTTCTTTGAATGTTGCTGCGGGCAAAATTAGCATCCTTATCGGTCCGAACGGGTCCGGCAAGACGACACTCATCAATGTGATTGGGGGATTTTACAAGCCGTATTCCGGGATAGTGGTTTTCAGAGACAAGGACATCACGGGCTTCCCTCCCTTCAAGCTATACAAATTGGGCCTGGGGAGGACTTTCCAGATTCCGGCTCTGTTCTGGCATCTTACAGTCTTGGAGAACCTTCTGGTTGCTGAGAAGAATAACCCAGGCGAGTCTTTTCTTCGATCAATCTTAGGAACTTGGAAGAACAGGGAGACGGAATCGATGGAGAAGGCATCCAGGATTCTTGAGCTCTTAGGGTTGTCAAAGATCTGGGACCAATCTGTCTACAACTTGAGCGGAGGACAGATGAAACTCGTTGAGATCGGAAGGGCGTTAATGTCTGACGCTACCCTTCTGCTTCTCGACGAACCGGTCTCCGGCGTCAACCCCACGCTTGCGCATGAAATATTTTCGAGAATCCTGAGTTTACGAGACAGATTCGGGTTGACATTCTTCATCGTTGAACACAGGCTCGACATCGCTCTAAGATACGTCGATGAAATTTTTGTGATGGCATACGGAAAACTGATCGCATCTGGCGTTCCAGACGAGGTAATGAACAACAAGAAGGTCATCGAGGCGTATCTAGGCGGAGAGTACTTGGGCGGATGACTTGCTCAAGGTAGACCGAGTTTCCGCGGGCTATGGAAAACTCCAGATTATAGAGGACATATCACTTGAGGCACAGCAAGATAGAATAACCGTAATAGTCGGTCCAAACGGGTCTGGAAAAAGCACTCTTCTCAAGACAATTGCTGGACTCACTAGCCTCTACCAAGGGCAAATAACTGTCGATGGACGGACCATTTCGGGGCTGTCATCTCACGAGATAGCTCGTCTCGGCGTCGCGTACCTTCCACAAACAGAGAGTACCTTCACCCATTTGACAGTCGCAGAGAATTTCAAAATGGCCGGCTATACTGTTACGAGCGAAGATTTTGAAGACCGACTTCAGAAAGCGTTGGCGATATTCCCTCAACTCGCCTCCTACCTAGACACGAAGGTCGCTCGGTTGAGCGGAGGAGAGAGACAGATGGTAGCTATGACCATGGCGCTCGTGCGGAAGCCGAGCGTGATCATGTATGATGAACCTACTGCCAATCTAGCACCAATCATCGCGACTCAAGTGCTGAACACGATATCCTATCTTTCACAAGGCCAAGGAATTACAAGCTTACTTGTGGAGCAAAACGCTTCGAGGGCTCTTCAAATTGGACACTATGCATATCTCCTCGCGAGTGGGCGTGTGATCTTTCAAGGAACAACAAAGGATTTGTTAGAACACAAGGAGCTCGGAAAACTCTACCTGGGTCTTAGCGTCGGATGACCCAGAAGAATCCGCGATAATGTGTTATGCGAGCCGAAATGGCTTACCTTGAGTGAGCACTCTTTCTGGTACTCTGGTCTTCCATCTTTCCAACCATGCGAGGTCTTCCTTAGCCTCACGTAGGTCATCTGGCAGCATTTGAGGAATCTCATCAGAGATCGGATACCATCTATTGCACTCTGGACAAAGGAGCAATCCTTCAGTAATCTCGTCTTTCTCTTCGAAGACCAGAAGCTCGAGAGGGTAGTGCTTGTCTATGGGGCAGGCAAGGATGTCTAGCAGACGTCTCTTCAAGGGTACTCTTGAGTTTAAGACGTCTCTAGTTGTTTGATAAGGTTTGACCGCTTCTAGTCGCATTCAACCTAACAAGCTTCTTTGATCTGCCCGATCTCAATGCCGCATCGCAGATTCGAATCGCCCTGATCGCATCCTCTCCTGAAGGGGCTTCCGTACTGTCCTTGAGGATTGTTGTAATGAAATTCTCAAGTTCCACCTTAAGTGGTTCAGCCCATGGAGTATAGGGTTTGACCAGTCGTTCGGAATTCTCAACTGTGATCTCTTGGGTGATATAGTCCAGGTTTATCGTGGCGTCGCTGCCTGTGATGATTAGGGTTCGGACTTTGCGTGGTGTAAGCCAGTTAGCATCGATAAACCCAGTCGTTCCGCCATTGAAGCGAAGCATCATCTCCGCGTAGTCCTCGTAAGCACGAGTTCTCAGAGAACCTGTTTGCGCAAAGACTGCGGAGACTTCCTCTTCAAACAGATAACGCATTGCATCTATGTCATGAATTGCTGTGTCTTTGATGACGCCGACATCTCCTATCCGAATTGGCCATCTTGCGACTCGACGACCACTGGCTATGATTACGTCTCCGACGGTCTGCTGATCTAACAATCTCTTCACCGCTCGTACTCCAGGATTGAATCGCTCGATGAACCCGACTAGCAACTTCACGCCGGCTTTCTTTGCCGAGTTCACAAGTTTCTCGGCCGCGCGCTCTTCGCCGGTCATCGGCTTCTCGACCAGAAGGTTTTTGCCTGCTTCAATTGCTAATGATCCGACTCTCAGGTGAGATTGCGTCGGGGTGCAGACTGTTACTGCATCGAGCGTAGCTAATCGGAGAAACTTGTTCAAGTCCGTGTACCACTGGACGCCATACTTAGTGCCGATTTCTTTCGCCCGTTTCTGGTCCTTCTCACAAATCGCTACCAGATCGGCAATCTTGCTCTGTCGAAGGACCCGGACTTGGTTTTCGCCCCAGAATCCTGTGCCTATGACGCCAACGCCGACTCGCTTCATCCGTTGAAAGTGCCTCTTCCTATCGTGGTATAGAAGAGGCCAGTCCTTTCAACATTTGAAGCTTCCAGGACGCCAGTAAGATCACATATCGCGCCTGGCCGGTTCATTTCTGTCGCAAGCTGATCCGCATCAAGCCCCAACTGGAACGTTCTCGGGAGCGCGATAACCGTGCAGCTGGCTTTAGCAACGGCCTTTAGGAGGCTGTTCTCTATACGAGCGTAGTCTCCAACTATCCGGGTCCAAGGTTCAGACCCGTTCTCTCCAGTATACAGAGACACTATTGCCCCTTTCTTCTGCAATGCTTGGAGCAGGGATGAGGATTCTGGTTTCGACCATGAATTCTTCATCAGTCCATCAGTTCCGAGGATCGCGACTTTCGATCTCCTGAAGGGTTGTCCGCAGTGGCTTAACGCTCTTCGAATCATGTCAAGTATCTGCGATTGGTACTCTTGATTTATTGAATGGGCAGCACGAACGAGTCTGGGCCCTCCCCTTCGAAGTATTTGTGAGAGTGCTATCTCTGTCCCGATGGATTCTCTTCCAGGAATGACCGTCGAATGTCCTGTGATAGCAACTCGAGCATCCTTGCATAGGTCGATTGCTTCGCGGTAGTTTATCCCCGTCCTCTCTGAGATCCTGGCAAGCTCCAGCCCGAGAGCTCTTCCTACTTCGTAGTCTATCGCAGAAAAGAGCCCTGAGGCCTCGGCCAACTCTACCGAGGGGGTGAGGCTTAGTGCTGGGAAGACTCGGAGAAGCTCTTTCTGGAAATTCTGTGGATAGGTGCCTGGGAAGGCTGCTAAGACCTTAGGTTTCTCCTTGAACTCTTGCATTCGTTCCCCTCTCCAGAAGAGCGGGAGATAGTACAGTCCAAGGTCAGTATCTGTCCTGAGTCCACTGTATTTTTCGATTGTTGATTTGACCACGGAG
>JAJPJY010000084.1 GCA_021323995.1 bacterium
CATGACGTATTCGGTCGGATTCGCAAAGGGCCTCGTCGTTTCAAGCATGGGCGGAAAACTATGACATTTCCTTCGTGTCTCGTCACTCTCCCAGCGAGAAACGAGGAGACAAGGCTGGCATCCGCTGTCCAGAGAGTTGACGGCATGCTCCAACAGCTCGGCTATCCGTACACGCTTCTGATTGCCGAGGATGGATCAACCGACAACACTTTCCGGGTAGCCAAGGGATTGACCTCATCGTACCCCAACCTCAAACTAGTCCACAACGACTCAAAACTTGGCAGAGGGCGAGCGCTCCGTAACGCCTGGCAGTCAACTCTAGCCGATGTCTATGTATTCATGGATACTGATCTTGCAACTGACCTTCGATTTCTTCCGAAACTCGTTGCGAGAATGCAAAATGAGGGGTTGGACTTTGTAACCGGATCTCGTTATTCAGCCGGGTCTCAGCTTCGAAGGCCTCTGCTGAGGAAGGCTTTCTCTATAGGATACAACGGTATAGTGAGGACGCTGTTTCATACAGACATGTCAGACCATCAGTGCGGCTTCAAAGCGTTTAGTAGAAGAGCAGTGATGACCGTGCTGCCACTGACGATGGAGAATGGGTGGGCGTGGGACACAGAGATAATCGTGTACTTGAAGAGTCTAGGCTGGAAGATGGCCGAGATTCCTGTCTCGTGGAGAGAGATGAAATCGGAAAGGACCCCCATTCGAAGGCTCCTAGCCGACATCTATGACCAAGGGTTCGCGCTGATTCGGATTCTCGCCAGGTCTCGTAGAATAAAGGCGAGTAGCCTTGCGAATCGTATCAAAGCAATTTAGCGCCCCAATTATCTCAGCACGTGATTTTCTAAGGGGCCAGTACCAAAAACATACTTGGCTACCTCTCGCCATATTGGGCCTCAGCTCATTTCTGATCTTCAGCGTCTATTCGATAGAACGATACTTTGCGTTTCAATCGAATTTCTTCGATCTTGGGCTGGATGCGAACTCCATTTGGCGTACGGTTAACGGCTATCAGTCTTGGCAGTCTCTCATTCTGCCCTCGACCCCAGGTCATATCAATCACATCTCTCCGATCATAGGCCTTGTTGCCCTAGCTTACCTCATAGCTCCCGACCCCAGAACACTCCTGGTCATCCAAGCCGCAGTGGTAGCGTTTGCAGCTGTTCCACTCTACTTGTTGGCCTTTCGAGAGACAACAAGCCGGTTCATGTCCTTAACCCTGGCCGGGCTGTATCTAGCGAATCCAGCACTTCATGGCATCATCAGATTTGATTTTCACCCAGAAGCATTTATTCCGCTTTGCGTTTTCATGATCTATTTTGCCTATCCTCGACAGGGATCTATCACTTTCTATCTGTCGCTTGGAGCCTTGTTATCTACAATTGAGTACTCTGCAATTCTCGGTTTGGGGATAGCCGTCTCGTTATGGATTTTGAACAAACGCGTTGATCGAAGGATACTGGTGACAATTCTCGCATCCCTCTCCCTGCTAGCGATAATAATTCTGTCCACTGTCACCCAGGTTTTTCAATCGTTGAATTGGCCTACGAATTGGCTTGCAGTTCAATTTTTCGGACCGAGTTCCTCTTCAGTAGCCGGTTATGCCGGTTCCGCTGCCACCTTTTGGAACAATCCGGGAATATTGCTGAATGCATTGCTGTACGATTACGCTGCCAAAGTAACGTACTTGATCATTGCCACGGCTCCTCTCTGGGTTTCAGTCATGAAGTATCCATTGAGGTTCATCCCAGCGATTCCCTGGATTGCAGTAGTTGGTTTATCTTCCAGATTCGCTTATTCAAATGTGAATTTCCAATATTCAGTTTTCCTGATTCCTTTTCTCTACGTAGCTGCGATTCCACTGATGCATCGATTATCTGGGCAGCGAAAGCTCGTCCTTGCATTGGTTGCATTGGCTCTTTGTTTTACCCTCTCCTTCAGTGCATTAACCCCGTTGGACCCACAACATCCATGGCCAACCCCGAGTGCCCTCGACCCTGTGATCAGTTCAATTAACAATAATTTGCCGCAGAACGCGACGATCCTAACCCAGACTGATCTTTTTCCACAATTATCCAACAGGCCATACGTAACGGTGAACTACTCGTCTCCCGACCCACCCCAGTATATTCTGGTCAACACTGAAAGCATTTGGTACAATTGGACCAGCCCTTCTCTAGGCTATCCTATCTCCGTAAACCAACAACTTCAGCACTTCACTAGCGAATACTCATACCAGCTGACGTTTCTTGATGAAGGAATACACCTTTACAGGTTAGACGGACCCGGAGGAGTTTCTTAACGAGATCATCCTAGCCAATCTCATCGGCGACCACCGAGCGAGGGTGAGAGTTACAAGTAACGAATCATCACCTGAGGATTGACTTCGAAGAGAGAACTACATCAGGCGCTTCTTCTTGTTGGGTAAGGAAATGCAGACTTGCTTTCATTGATTAGACGTAACGGTAGATTGGAATCCCGTCGATAGTTGTTTCGAGAACAAAGTTTGTAACGAAAGCCGATTCCAGCAAGGGATGAAGCGACATTACGTAGAGCATAGGCGGCGAGTTGTCTCCAACAATATACTTGACTCCTCCTTGGCTCATGAACTGTGATATTTCGGTCACATTGGGGAACAGGTGGAAGGGATCATACGGCATCGGATTGAAGGGTTCAGGCCCAGTCTTTCCATAGATTTGCCACTGAGTTATGCCCAACGCTTCTTGGCGATGGGCGAATATTGCGACTGCTGGATTCCCGACAATAATTTGGTCCTGAGGGCTCGTGTGAGATTCTATGTACGAGGCGACGTCGTGAACATATGCGATTGACTGATTTCTCCAAGTCATGTCGGTGGTGAGAAGCATGCCCGCCGCCGATCCTGCATTGATGACTAGAAGTACAAGGAAAGCGATTCCCAAGACGAACCTACCAGACAGCCTCAGCGAAGGATGAGGAAGACTCTGGCGAACCTGTTCAAGAACCTGGGCTATGACTGGGGATGCAAGAATGGTGAGAATCGGCGCGAAATAATCGTAGTAGTTGACCAGAGGCACCCCAAACAGTGCGACCAGAAGTGCGGTTGACAGCAGCCAATAAATTCCCAGAATCGCTCCAAATCGCGACCCTCCTTCTGTGGGTACAAGTCGAACAATCTCTGGAACGAGGGCGGTTCCCATGCCCATGAATAATACGAGTGATGCCATGAAGAGTGCAGTGAAGATCCATGACGGCTCGTACGCGCCATAGGAGTCTTGGGGGAAGTAGGTTAGGCCAGCCACTGATGCTACCAAGAAAGCCCCTGCAAGGAGACCGGCCGTCATTAAGACGGTTCTTCTGTGACGAATGAACATCGACATGAAAAAAACCACAATAGTGACTCCTGCTGGTGCGATGAGATACAGCCATTCTCGAACGAAGACGTCAAAGATTCTCGTCCTGAATGAGAGGTCGACGACTTGTCCGTAGATGAAGTAAGACGCACTCTCTTGCTGGCCTCCAAAACCGAAGTTCTCGAGCATCCACTGAAGAGAACTGTTGAAGCTGAAGTAGAAGAAAACGAGACCTGCAGACAACGCTGCCGCGGCTACTGTAACGACTGAACTGGTCAGAAATGTCCTATAGCTCGTCCCTGTAATGCCTCGCCTTCGTAGGAATACGAATGCGAACAGGATCGGAACGGTAACGAGGTAGATCGCTATTCCTCTGTATTCGAAAATCGACACTCCCAAGAGAAGCCCGTATCCGAAAAGGTAACTTAGCTTTCGTTTTCTGAGCCCAAGTATTAGTATCCAGAAGGCACAAATTGATAGAAACAGCATCAACGTGCGCTCGTCGAATACAGTGTTGTACCAGATTACCGTTGGAGCAAGGGAATAAGCCGCCGCTGCGACAAAACCACTCCTTCTATCAAAGAGCTCTCGAGTAGCCTTGTAGATGATTGGGATCGTCGCGGCTCCTGGAATAATAGAGACGAGAGAGACGGCCTGGTACGTCTGCCCTAGCGCTCTGCTCGACAGAGCTACCAGGTAGATGTAGACCGGGTCCCTTACAAAGAAGTCTCGGTACGGGATAGATCCGCTATTGATTAGTCCCGCCCAATAGAGAAATATTCCTCCATCCCATCCAACGGGCAGTACGAGTGAAAAATAGAGGCGAAGAACCAGGCCGATAATGGATAAGACCGAAACGATGAGAATGGTATTCTTCCTGGACAAGATCAGTTTGTAATACTCCTGGTTATCTGATGGTTGGGCAGCTGCCTAGGGATGAAGGTCCATTTCCTAGACCGAATTTAATGCTTCAGTAAACCCCTGACTAGAGAATATTGTGTTGACTCATGTCTCGGTACTCAAGATATTGATTATACGAGGAGGCACCGTCGACCAACAAAGGCGTTTGCCAACTGATGGGTGAAACGCATTTGGCAGCTCTATGTCAACAGCAACTAAAGTTCACTTGAAGGCGCTTATATGATGCTCGAGTCTGAGGTTCATCATCGACCATTAGAGAGTTCGAGCACTTTCTTGAAAATCAGCACCGTGATAATGCTTTACAACGAAGAGGAAGTAATCGATGAATTTTCGGCTCGTCTGATCAGAGCACTTGACTCTTTGCACGCCGATTACGAGATTATCTTTGTCATAGAGGGAACTGATTCTACGCTTCAGAAGGTCACCGAGCTGGCGAAAGGAAACCCGAGGATCAGGCTGGATTATAATGTGAAGAGGCTTGGGCTTGGAAAAGCGACGAAGAAGGGTTTGAGCCTGGTTAATCCCGATTCGGACTATGTGTTGACGATGGATTCGGACTTGAACCATGATCCTGAAGAGATCCAACGACTGCTCGAAGCAACGAAGGAGGCGGACGTGGTCGTGGGCAGTAGGTCGAAGACGCGAGGACTCGTGCAGGAGCTTCCTTGGTTCAAGAGAATGGTGAGCGCATCGACCAACTGGGTGTTGAGGAGCGCTTTCAAGATGAGTTCCAGCGACATTACTTCCGGTTTCAGGATCTACTCTACGAAGGCTGTTGAGAGCGTGCGGGATGAGCTTGTCTCCAAGAACTTCGAAGTGACGGCCGAGCTTCTCATCAGAGCGAGCAAGAAGGGTTTCTCAATTACAGAAGTGCCGATTACGTTCACGCGCAGGCCGAGGGGAACGAGTAAGCTCAGCTTCGTAAAGAGTGGAGTCGGATATGTTGTTCTCCTATTCCGGCTCGGACTCTAGAGCCTAGTCCGAGCGCCGAAGCTCTCCTATCTTGCCTGCCCGCTAGGCTCTTCTCTCTTCAGAACAGGCATCGATGCTGAGGCAC
>JAJPJY010000131.1 GCA_021323995.1 bacterium
ACGGTATGGCGCTTGATGCGATGGAGTTGTTGTTGAAGCATCCTGAGGCTCTGAGAGACTCGAAAGTCTTCGAACGCGCGAGTAAAATGGCCCACTGGGTCGACGGCTGGAACGATCGGCGAAGAGCAGCCAAGACGCCCGGCGTGATTATCTCCCCTGCTGGCATGTTGAAGGGAGGCGCCTCCGTGTTCTACATGGAAAACGTTGCTGCGAAGAAGCAGAACGCTGTCTTCATGGTCAGCTTCCAGGTCCCGGGAAGTCCAGGCAGGATCCTACTCGACAGGCGCAAGTTCATCATTCACGGACGAGCAAGAGAAGTCGATGCGAGAATCGAACGGTTCGACTTCTCATCCCACGGCGGAAAACGAGAGCTCGAACAGACCTTGTCAGATCTTGACAAGAAGACACGAGTATTCATTGTCCACGGCGCAGAAGACAACTGCAAGAAACTCGCCGAATACGCTTCGAAAGAACTGGGGCTGAATGCTTCTGCTCCGAAAACCGGCGACATCGTCGAGCTATAGTCGTCCATGGCAGAGCCCGAGAGTGAAGTTTTCAAGCCTCGTCCCATACACTTCCTACCAATCTTTCTAGGACTCGTCGCCACGGGACTCCTAGCATATCCAATCTACAATAGCGGAGCTCCACCTGCTCAGGTAACGCCGCTCTCCGGGTCTGGGTTGCCAATCGCGTCTCTGAACGCAGTGATCTTCGTCTTCGCTCTCGGAGCGAGTGCGACAGTAATGTTCCTCCTGATAAAGAGAGGACGAATGCGCTTTATCCGAAGAATGATCAAGGGAGCACTGATCATAGTGTCGTTTGCTGTAGCATTCTGGTACGCAGCCTCGATATTATCTATCGACATTCTGCCCCTTCTGTTACTTTCGGTCGCGGTCTCAGCCCTTATCGGATTCACGATCTTTGGTAAGGGCAGGATTCGCCAACTGTTTGGAGTCGTGGCGCTCAGCGCTCTTACCGGAGTTTTTCTCGGCTACTCGATCCCACTAACCACTGCGCTCGTACTCGTCGGAGCCCTGGTCGTCTATGATATTGTTGCAGTATTCAAGGGTCCTGTAGGAGCCCTGGCCAAGACTGTGGCGGCCGGCGACCTTCCCGGAGCCATGTACAGCTATGGAGAACTCACCATCGGAATGGGAGACCTCGTCTTCTACTCGCTTGTTGCAACCACGGCAATGGTCACTTTTGGCCTGTTCTCGTTTCTCGGAGCCGCTGTAGGAATTCTAGGAGGGACCTACCTGGGGTTCAGAGCACTTTCTAGGTATGAGATGTTTCCCGGCCTTCCATTTTCACTATTGTTAGGAGTTGCTGGGATGCTATTGCCTGTATTCCTATAGCGTTTGCAGAGTCGGTCTAGCCTCTGCGAGTGTTTTGAACCGAAAGTCTGCCAGAGAATTCGCCGAGTGTTTCTTGCGGTCTATCAGAATGGTCCGCCATCCCGAAATGTATCCGCCCTGAACGTCATGTCGCTCAGAGTCTCCGACAATGACCGCGTCTCCCGGTTTGATCTTGACCTGGTAAAGGGCGTAGCGGAATATTCCCGGGTCGGGTTTCCGGATCCCTGTTAGAGCCGATGTGACAACTAGATCGAAGTATTTCGCCAATCCAAGCTTGGCAAGGATAGCATTTGCGAGCTCGTGCGAGGACACGTTGGACATCACTCCAAGTTTCAGTCCCCGTCTGGAAAGTCTGACAAGAGTACTATGTACATCCTCGAAGGCGACAGTGTTGGCGGCTCGCGCCTTGACTATTATTGCGATACAATCATTGACGAGCTTGTCGGGTTGTTCATTGCCCAGCACTCGTTTTAGCAGCTGACGCATCCAAGCTTGTATCGGTATCTCAACGTTGTACTCTGATCGTATAGCGTCGTTGGTCTTGTAGCCCCTCATGTAGAGTTTGAAGAGCGTTCTCGACGAGACTGGTCTGGGTAGGATATTGCTGATTTCTTGCAGTGCTCTCTTGGTAATCATACTGTCTTCAATGTTTCGAGTGACGAGGGTCTCGCCCAGGTCGAAGAAGATGGCCTTGGCGCGCTGGGTCAATTTGTTCGCGTCTAGTTTGCGCCGTATCTGAGAATGGCGGCAACTTTTCCGAACGAGTCTCGGAGCATTCTTCCTTCCTCGGTCTCGTCTGATATGACTTCGACTTTAGTCGCGGCCTTTTCAGCATAGTCCAAGAAGCTGTCGATAACATCCTTGTCCTCGACCACCTCTAGGGTGGTCTTGCCACAGTTCTTGCATGCTCGGGTCGCCAGTTCTGTCTTGACAGCGTGCGCCTCGTACCTGGTTGTCCGAACCTCTTCGATGTTTCCGCAGCTCTTGCACTTTAGCACTAGTCGTTGTCCCTCAAGTTTCTCGGAGATCAAAAGCGTGTCTACGATTCCCTTCTCCAAGTATTCCTGGATTTTTGCTTCTCCAAATGCGGCTTTGCCTGTCTCATGTCCTAGCTCGTAGAGGAACTTTTGCACCATCTGTTTTTCCTCGGCGTAGCGGACTCCCTTGAAAATGTCGCTGCTCTTTTCGACGACTTCTTCGACGCCTGCGTCGCTGGTGTAGCTTGTGTCTATGAGCGAGAGGACCTTCTTCTTGAGCATATACTGGAGATACTCTCCCTCCTCAAAGACGTACTTGGTAGGGCCTGGTCCGCCGATAATGATCCCTTTCAGGTCGGAGATCTTCGACATTATTTCGTTGAAGTGTTCTCCGACTCGCTTGTAGTAGTCGTTCGTGACCTGCTCTCTGATGCGCTCGAATCGTCGGGCCGACTGGCCCCCGGCTCGGCTCTTTCCTGGGACTCCCGACGTGAATGATTTGATGATCTCCACCCGGCGTCCTTTGAGCGTGGCGACTACAGCTTCTGTCCCATCTATGACGAGTATGCCGTAAGTGTCCTTATCAGCGACTAGGGCGAGCAGGGGTTCGACGTGGAAGCGGGCGTCGCATCTGTAGAAGCCGACCGTTATAGGTTCCGGCGGAATCAATGTGTAGATTTCCATCTTCTCACTGCCGGCCCCATTCTGGGGGATGGCTCCGCAGAAGATGACCAGTCCTGTTGGGGGTGGCTCTTTGAATAGTCGTAGTCTCTGGCTTGTCTTCTCGATTGCTTCTTCCACGTGTTGCCGTGTGGTGCGTGATTTTATGTTGCTGGCAGTGCCGAGTTCTTCTCGGAGCTGTCCGAGAACCTCGTGAATCTTCCTGTCGGGTGGGACGTAGACGGTGACGAGTTCAGTGCCCCGTCCCTCTTTCTTGGCCAGCTGTTCGAGGGTCCGTTTGAACTTGAAACGTGATACGGAGTCTACGGCTGACATCTAACGTCCTCCGCTACCGGAAAATTTTGTTTTTAGGGCTTGGCTAGAGCGGCCGCTACTCGTTCAGAGGACAGTCTTCTCGGTTCGGTCCAATCCGGATGAGTTCGCGGACATCTTAGGCTACTTCGTAGTAGCATAACGCTCTGGATCGTATAAAATCCTTCTTCAATATGTTCGAGTCAGGAGACTGTATCGGATGGCGACCAGCGAGTTCTGAGGGCCGCTACCCACTCTAATATACCGACAGATTGTAGTTCCTCTCCTTGGGAAAAGGATGAAGGCAGTCGTTAAACTCGGCGGAGGGCTTTTCAAGCGGGACCCGGACGTTGAGGCTCTTCGAACCATGGGCAAGGCCCTCTCTACCTTCGCAGGCGAGGGAAATCAGCTCGTAACGGTTGCTGGCGGCGGCCAAAACGCCCGCGTTTACATCGATGCTGCGCGGAAACTGGGCGCAGACGAGTCTACATGCGATCTTATCGGAATCGGCCTGACCAGGGCCAACGCGGAATTATTACGACTAGCTCTCGGAGGAGTGGGCGTGCCGAACATACCGACACACTTGTCGGAGCTGAACCATCTGGTCGGTGTGGGTAAGGTGGTTGTTCTGGGTGGTCTTCAGCCGGGTCAGTCGACAAATGCGGTCGCGGCATTGGCAGCTGAGATTACTCGGGCAGACTTTCTTGTCAACGCTACGGATGTTAGCGGAGTCTATACGGCTGATCCCAAGAAGGATCCCAAAGCCAAACTCTTGAGATCAGTGAGTGTTGAAAAATTGTTGAGCTGGGCTTTCGCCGGCGACGTGTACGCAGGTAAGTATGAGTTGCTTGATCCGGTGGCGCTGAAGATCATGCAACGGGCGAGGATTCCGACTAGGTTCGTATCTCTAGAAGATCCTTCAAACATCACTAGTGCTCTTAGGGGTCGAGATATTGGAACCCTCGTATCTTACACTTGAGGGAATGTTGTGATGAAGCTTCTAGATCTGTTCCAGTCAAAAGCTCAAGTAAGGCTCGTCGAGCATCTGTTGCAGAATCCTGACAAAGTCTTCAACCAGGCCGGGCTTGCTAGAGTGATGGATGTGTCTCCATCAACTGTTGCACGAATCGCAGAGCCACTAGTGAAATGCAAAGTTGTACTCTACGAAAGGTATCAGAAGGGGATGAAGATCTTTGCACTCAACAAAGAAGAGCCTGCAGCGCGAAATCTGATCGAGTTTTACGAAAAGATCAAACAACTTTAGAGTTGGGAGTTCTTGAGCTGATCAACCGGATCTCTTGTTTGCGTTTTTGAGCTTCTTCTGAACAGTCGTACTTGTTAGCTCACGGACAGCGTCCGTCGCGATCCATTTCGCAGAACTTGAATCGATCTTCTGGATTCGTCTGCAGGTTCGTAGCGCAGCAGTGTTCAGATTCCGGTTCCTCTTACCTATCTGTCTCAGCGCCCAGTTGATGGCTTTCTTGACGAAGTTCCGCTCGTCCGAGGACTCCCTTAGAATAACAGGCAAGAATTTGAGGAACGTCTCGTCCGGCGTTTTCTTGTCATGAACGGCAAGCTCGGCCATCAAGACAAAGCCAGCGCGTTTTACATATTCTTCGTTTCGTTCTGACCATTCATGGGCCTTCTTTATTGCATAGTGGGTCTTGTCGAAGAGGTTCCCGCAAGTCCCGTCGACAATGTCCCAAGAGTCGAAACTGGAGGCCCAATTCTCCATCTGGTTCTCCGTAACCACTCCAGGATCATCGATCATTCCTGCAAGGATACGGCCCTCGTGGATTCCAGTCTTCCAAAGCTGCAGCGCCAGGCTATGGTCAGTCCTGATTCTTCGCGCAATAACGCGCAGCTGGGGAACCGAGACCCCGTATGCGTGTGCGACCGCTATGCCGAAGCGGGACATGCCTGCTAGGGTGTTCGGGTCTCCTCTATTCTCGATCTCCTTGACGATTTCTTCCAACGAAGCGTTGATCTGGGGTTTGTGAGCTCCACCGTCCGATTTGGAGGCTGATCGTCCTTTCATTTTCCCAGTCTCTGCTCCCCTTCGTTTGGTCTTAATTGTGTCAAGGCGTGGCCGCAAACATACGGGTCGCAAAGTCTTCTACGCAGAGAAGAAAACGACCAGGCTCTTATCCTCGGCTTAATAAGTGAGGATTTACAGAATTTTCTGTAATTAGGTAAAATGGAATCACTGGGAAACAAATTGCATCTCGTGTATATCCGAGGGTATATTCCTACTATCAACGGTTAATTATCGGGCTTAGCCTGATGCCAACAGGACTTACACAGTATGCTCGATCACCGATCTTCGTTCAGACTTGGTTCTCTAAAAGGCCCGAAGAAGTTGGCAGCCTTTGCCATTCTCTTCGTATTCACTATCGGTGTTATTGCCACTCCACTCTCATTGCCCAATAATTCGAACCAACCCAATCCTATTCCACAGGCGCCAGGACCAGGGACCTACTTCGATCACGTTGTTACTATCATAATGGAGAATCAAGGTATAGAAAATATCTGCGGCGCAAATCCGCCACCCTGTAATGGATCAAATTCTCCGTTCCTCTCCACCATCGGGAGCAATTATGCGCTTGCCTCCCAATTTAACTCGATAAATCCGGGAGGTAGCCAACCAAATTATGTTGGTCTAATTGCCGGCTCCACTTTCAAATGTGGTCTGGATGTATGCCCGGCGAACATCAACGCCACAAACTTGGTCGACATCCTTGAGAATTCAGGATTAACATGGAAGGCGTACATGGAAAATCAGACGATACCGAGCGGATGCGACCTCAACACAACACCCGTTTATGAACATGAACATAATCCATTTGTTTCCTTTTCAGACATAATCGACAATCCTGCCAGGTGCAACAATATTGTGCTGGCGAATCCAAACGCAAGCGCGACCTGCACAGCTGTGGACTGCGCATTAATCAATGATCTAAACAACGCGTCGGCTCCAGCGCCCAACTTCATGTGGCTCACGCCAAATGACTGTGACAACATGCACGGCAGCAGCACCAGTATCTGTCCCTACTCTTCACCAACCTCGATCATTGCGGGCGATAATTATCTAAAATCTCTCGTGCCTAACATTCTAAAGAGTCGCACGTTCAACGATACTAGATCAGCACTCTTTATCGTATTCGACGAGGGCACTAACTTCTGTCCTATCAACCCCGGTATCAAAGAAGACTGCGTCTACGCTGCTTGGGCGGGTTCGAAGAGTGTGACTAAGACGAGTTTTGTATCAAGCAACTTCTACAATGACTACTCGTACCTTCGCACTATTGAGGCAAACTGGAACCTCCCCACGCTTACGGCAAATGATGCTGCAGCAACCCCCATGACGGAGTTCTTCGCCAATCAGCAATCCATTAAGCTAGCTTCTTGGA
>JAJPJY010000133.1 GCA_021323995.1 bacterium
AGAACCCGGACGTATCGAGATCAAGAGATTCCCCGATGGCGAGAAATACATTCGAATACACGAGGACGTGAAGGGCAAAGATGTCGCTCTCATACAATCACTCTACCGGACCCCGGACGAGTACATCTTCGAATATCTCCTGATCGCCGACACTCTACGCGACATGGGCGCAGCCACAATAACCGGTGTAGCTCCTTACCTTGCCTATGCCCGACAGGACTCACGCTTCTACCCTGGCGAGGCACTCAGCTCAGCCTCCGTGGCCAAATTCTTCGAAGCTGCTGGAACAACATCGGTCATCACCATAGACTGCCATCTCCACCGGCTCGGAGATGTCTCCAAAGTCTTCAAGATACCCGCACAGAACATTTCCGCAATGAGCCTTCTCGGTAAATACGCACGCGAGAACCTGAAACCGAAGAACCCGCTGGTCGTTGGACCTGATGAGGAGGCTGAACAATGGGCGGGCACAGTGGCGAAAGAGCTTGACGCGGAACACACCTCATTCACCAAGAGACGGGTTCGCAAGGAGGGTGAAACAAAATCCAGGCTCGAAATGGACACGGGAAGTGTCGATGTGAAGGGTCGAGACATCGTCTTAGCAGATGACATCATCAGCACGGGAGGAACGATCGCCGAAGCAGCGAGGGCGTGCAAGAAGAAGGGAGCTAGGCGAATCTATGTTCTCTGCACTCATCCAGTTCTCGCCGACGGCGCGATCAAACGGATCAAAGCCTCGGGAGCCACGAGGATAGTCGGGACTGATACAATCCCCAGCCCCATAAGCACTGTCTCCGTCGCCCCGGTCATAGCCGCAGCCCTCAGAACCCCACGATAGCAAGCTCCAAAAAGACTATCCGACTGCCGGAACATTATTAGTAGAACTAAAAGCGAGCCTAACGCTGATCGTTGCCTCCAACACTCGGAATAACAGGCGCCCTAAACTGGGATGTCAATATGTTCGTAAAGCAGATTCCTCGGACCGGACAAGAAGTGGTCGTTGAAAAGATCGACCGAGTCCCCGGCGGCAAGGGAGGAAACGTAGCCGTCGCCGCATCGAGAATCCTCGGGCAAGGACACGTAGCACTCATCGCTTGCCTCGGCAAGGACGACGTTGGAAAAAAACAGGTCTCCATCCTAAAACAAGAAGGCGTCGACACGACCGCCGTCCAGGTCTTGGACGAGTTCCAATCCGGCCAAGCCTACATAACGATCGACGAGAAAGGCAGCAACGTTATCGAGACGCATTTCGGCGCAAACGCCGGGCTCAAGAGTGAGCATCTGATGCTGCCTGCAGTCCAGTCGATCATCGCCAACTTGCGAATGCTTGTAGTGATTGACCCTCCACGTCCAGTCGCCGGGAAACTCCTTGCCGAGGCTAGAAGGCTACAGAGGTCGGTCATGTGGCACCCGGGAGTATTGACAAGATTCGGCCTAGAGGAATTCGAGGACGAGATGGAGGACATTGACTATCTGATACTAAACGAGCACGAAGCGCCTCTCTTTGCCGGCGTGAAGGGGTTGGACCAATCCCTCTCCAAACTCAGCAAGGTTTCGCCGAAGGCAAAGATTCTCATCACACTCGGCAGCAAGGGAGCGGCCTTCTATTCAGACGGTAAACTTTCAAAGATTCCGAGGATATCTCTAGACAAGCTAGGACGCAAAGTAGTCAACACGACCGGTAGCGGGGACGCGTTTGTGGGAGCCTTCGCCGCGTACAAGGTCCTAGGCGGCAGTGACATGGACGCTTTCAAGTATGCTAACATGGCCGGCGCGCTGAAGGCCTGTCATCCGGAGACCCGTGGGAGCCCGACTAGGAAGGACTTGGAAGAGTCCTACCGGAAATATTTCGGCTAGCGCCTAGAATAGAGTTACAGATCCTAACTCTGATAGATCCGTGAGGCTGTTCATTTTGACCATACCGTTGCTGATGGTGTAGAGAACGTTGCCGATATAGAGTGATCTCGTGATGTACAGGTTGCCGTTGTAGTAGGTGGGAAGTGTACCGGTGGGGTAGTGGGTTATTTCTCCTCTGAAGACGATCCCGTTCTGGACTGTGACGCTGAACACATAGGCTCCCTGCCAGACTATGGGATTGTAGGCCCACGGGTAGGTCGTGTTCTGCTGGGCTTGGGCGATCGCGACCGGGACGACGAGGAGGTTCAAGGACTGGTCGAAGAGTACTGCGCGATGGTCGCTTAGTGCTGGAGAGTCGCTACCGCGATCTCCAGCCATGAAGTTGCTAGTGTCTACTGGGTGACTGGGGTCGGTGACATCGAAGAAGCTGAACTTGAGACCTTGGAAGAGAGCCGCGTTCTCCCAAGTCACATTCGTCGACGATTTCCCAATACCGATCAGATGCGTCGAATCATATGGCTGGAGATAGTCTGAGACTCCGGTAATGTTGAGCTGGCCGAGGACCGTAGGCTGGTGCGGGTCACCGAGGCCTATTACGAACAACGGGTCCATTCTCTGGTAGGTGACGAGATAGGCTCTGTCGCCCATGAACCTGGCAGCGTAGAACGCTTCTCCCGGTGAGAGACCTGCGAGACTTCCTACGATGTGAAGGCCACTGTCCAAAACGAACAGGTTAGTCTGCTGCTGTGAAACGATGGAGGTTGCTCCCATCACGCCGAGTGGCTGGATGAACCCGTAGTTGCTGGTTGCGACGCGGAAGTAGCCGTCGTACTCGTCCATTGAGAACTGGTTCAGAACATGTCCCGGGACTGTTCCGGTAGCTTCATAGTTGATCATGGAACCCTGAATGCTGATCCGGTGAATCGCTGTCTCTTCTGTCTGGCTCCAGATCGGCTGCGTTAGATAGATCTGATCAAGAGAGACGTAGATGTTGCTACTCGTACCGATAAGGAAGGTCTTGGCCGAGGGAGCGGGACTGCTCTGGCTTACATCAATTCCTATGACGGTTGTGAAACTCTGAACATAGTCCGGGATGTCAGAGTGATAGATGTCAGCTGGCAAGATCATCATTCTCTCTCCATTGACCACGTTCAAAGGAACCGGGACTTGACCGTTGCAGTAGATGGGCTGGGTCGAAACCATGTACGCGTAGTTTCCGATCAGACGAGCCCCAGAGAAGGTGCCGTTGGCGACGACCGTGGTCGTTAGGCTAGGAGCGGAGTGGTTTGAAACGTCATAGATCCAGATCGAGCTTGTCTGGTCATATGAGTAGATGGGCCAGGCTATCATGCTCGTTGCTCCGACTATCGCGGGGCCTCCAGTTGTGACGTAGGCTACCGGGTAGAAGTAGGGATAATGTTGGCTTATGATAACCAGCCGGTTGCCGTCGATGAATATTCCTTGGATGGTGCCGTTTACAGAGATTCTCGCCACTTCTTTTGCGGCTGCCACGGGATAGGCGAGGACTATTACGACCGTATTGTTTGTCACAGTGTAGACATAGGTCCCGTCAGTCTTCACCGTGTCCAGCTCGTCGACCCCCGCGACCTGAGCATTAGTCTGCGAGTAGGTGGGAACTGAGCGTGTTGAGGCAGAGCCGGACACTGCAGTGGTGAATAGTCCATTGCCATTCTGAGCCACCGGGCCAGTTGTTGGAGGAGAAGGATTTGGATTGTAGAGCCCACGAGTTCCCGATCCAGTGCAGCTCTCCGTCAACACAAAATTTTGCAGTTCGTCATAGGATGTGAAGGGAGTCATAGAATGGGCTGCAGGGGTCGAGGGTCCATGAGTGGCCCAGTAGCTGGTAGCCGGGACGGCCATGAGGGTTACTATGCATAACACGTAGAGTATTGATCCGAGATGAGCTGTCGGAAGTCGCATAGGACATACTCACCCTTGCCTTTGGCTTAATGCCAGTGTTTCGAACAGTCTGTTCAGAGAACAGAACGGGGCTCCCCAAAGCGTAAGATTGTATCCCCGCTGAGAGTCGCCTCACGGGAGAATCGGCGTTGGAGAAGGATCGCGAGAAGATCATAGAATCTGAGCTGCGGGGCGTCACGCTGAGGGTCTACTGGCACATACTCGGATCGAAGAACCAGTCGGTGGGCGTTAGACCCGTCCAGAGGGCCCTCGGACTGAGCAGTCCCAGCGTCGCATTGCACCATCTCGAGAAGCTCCGGACGCTCGGGCTCTTGGAAAAAGACTCAACCGGAGAATACCATCTCATTGAACACGTGAAGGTGGGTGTACTTCGAGACTTTGTCGGAGTCCTAGGTCTCCTCCTGCCACGCTACCTGTTCTATTCGACAATGTTTACAGTAATGCTGGTCTTGTACCCGATCTTCTATCCGCCGAACTTTTCAACCCATAACATCGTCGCGTTCATTTTTGGGGGATCTGCTGTAGCGGTCTCCTGGACCGAGACCTATAGGGCATGGAAGCTGAGGCCGTTCTGATAATGGTACGCCCCGTTCTAACCTGTGGGATTATGCCGAGGAAACGACCGATAGAGATCATAGAAGGCTTGAGCATAGGAGCGTGGATCGGGGCTTGAAGGTAGGCGCGAGAACGAGAATGACACTAGTGGTTATGCTAGGGGTCGTAGCAGGGTTTGGCTTCATCAGCTTGCCAAGCATTCTCGCGGTGCCTTCTCCAACGTCACCTACAACAACGACCGGGTCGAACTCGACCACAACAAATCCGTCCGCGTACAATGGTCACGGGACAATTTGGGCCGCGAACAGTACGACAACTACATTATCGATCACGAACGCTACGAAAACCCGAGCATCAGCTCAGACGACAATAACACCAGATGCTGTATCGGTCCTGATCTCGCTCATTGTCGTTCCCGCTCTTGGCCTCTCGTGGGTCGCCACGGTCTTGGTTTCAAGTCGCGCGAGAAAGGATCTGGCGAAAGTTTCAGAAGACGAATCTTCACAAGAAGGCTCCACCCAGCCTTAGCGTCGAAGCTAAGGACGACCGACAAACCAGTTTTCGGCTGTATAGAAGAAGCTATCTACTCAATCTGAAAATGATCACACTGTGCCGAGCAGTAATCTGAACAAGTCTCTCGAGTACATATCTAAGAACAAAGACCGGTTTCTGCAGGATTTTCGAACTCTTCTCAAGCAGCCGAGCGTCTCAGCTCAGAAGATTGGGATCGAAGACTGCGCGAAGATAGTAAAGAAACAGATGGAAACGGCCGGCGTTAAGACCAAGATTCTGCCCGTCAAGAACGGTAATCCAGTCGTCTATGGCGAGGCCCATTCCATGTCCAGCTCGAAGACCCTGCTGATCTACGGGCATTATGATGTGCAGCCTGTTGAGCCGCTTGACAAATGGGTCTCCGGACCCTTCGCGGCGAAGATGAGCGGGCGGAAGATAGTATCGAGGGGCGCCGCTGACAGCAAGAACAATGTTGTGTCTTTCGTCAAAGCCACAGAGAGCTTCCTCAAGTCCAATGGTGATGTTCCTCTCAATCTCAAATTCGTTGTAGAGGGCGAGGAGGAGATCGGAAGTCCACACTTGCCTAGTTTTGTTGACGAGAACGCCGAGATGTTGAAGGCTGACAGTGTCGTCTGCTACGACGGTGACTTGGCCGATGAGGGTAGGCCAAAGTTCGAGCTGGGGGTCAAAGGACTACTCTACGTTGAGCTACGTTGCAAGAAAGCAAAGGAGGATCTTCACTCATCATACGCACCATTGGCCGAGAATCCTGCATGGAGGCTCGTCTGGGCAATGTCCACCATCAAGAGTCCAGATGATAAGATTCTGATCAAAGAATGGTATGACGATGTCGAACCATTCTCGGCGGGCCAGTCGAGACTGATGAATAGGATCCAGTTCGACGGAAACCGACTGCTCAAAGAGTGGGGAGTGAAGAGTTTCCCACGAGCCAAGAACAACCGAGAGGCGTTCAAGCACTACATGCTAGAACCGACATGCACTATCTGCGGATTCAAGACTGGTTACATCGGCGAAGGTTCGAAGACTGTTCTACCCGGCAGCGCGATGCTGAAGATCGACTTCCGACTCGTCAACAACCAGAATCCTAGAAAACAGCTCCAACTGCTCAAACAGCACCTGCACACCCAC
>JAJPJY010000090.1 GCA_021323995.1 bacterium
AGGGGTCCCATTGGATGGTTCGTCCCGAGAACAAACGCTTTGTCGATATCCTCTCTTGATGCTACTCCTTGTTCGAGGAGTCTTATGCTCTCGTTGAGGAACGGCATTAAGGCCTTATTCACGATAAACCCTGTCGTGTCTTGAGATTGCACAACGGTTTTTCCCATTGATTCCACAAAACCGCTCGCAGTCGACACCGTAGAAGGGGAAGTTTTCACCCCTTTGATCACTTCGACAAGCTTCATGGTGGGCACGGGGTTGAAGAAATGTAGTCCTAAGACCTTATCGGGTCTCTTCGTAGCGCCAGCTAGCCGTGTAATGCTTATGGACGAAGTGTTTGATGCAAGAATCGCATCCTTCGGCGAATACTTGTCGATCGTGGCGAAGACCTTCTCTTTGACAGTTGGATCCTCGAAGACTGCTTCAACCACCAGGTTCGCGTTCTTACATGCTTCTCCAAAGTCCAAAGTGCCATGCACTTTCTCTTTGATTGTTGATGCGGCGTCCTTCCCAATGTGGCCTCTCGAGACGGCACGATCTATGTACTCTTGGACTCTGGTAAGTCCGCCTTCGAGCAGCTTCCTGTCCTGTTCGACAATGGCGACGTTATGACCTGCTGCTGCAGCCGAGTAGGCGATCCCGGACCCCATAGTCCCTGCGCCGACAACTACCACGTTCATTTGTCAGACCGCGTCTAGCTTGTTGTCTTAACTGATAGAGCTTTCCGCCGATACATGATCAGAAATGAAGGGAAGCTCTGCACTAAATGGTGTTAAACGATCTAGGAAGCTCTGTAGTTGCCCGACTGAGACTAAGACAACATTTTGTAGGAACGATTCTCGCGGCTCGAAGAGTGTGATTATCATTGGAAGCGCCCAAACTGCTTGATCAGTCAGCTTTCCTTTGCTTCTCAGATACTTGATGAGGGGTTGCAATGACTGTTTCTGGTGCTCGACTGCTCTGTCAAATTTGGAAGAGTAGTTTGGGGATTCCCAGTGTTTGCAGTCGATCGCCAGTAAGATCTGGTCTTTAACCCCAGTCAGATCTATCTGCCATCGGCGGCTGCCGTCGTTGAATACTGTGCCTTTCCGAGTCTGGAAACCTGCTGTAGCGAGGCATTCTTCGCTGAATTCTTCAAACTCTTGCCATGTGAGAGTTCTCATGGCACGTTCGGAGGCACCTGTTCTTACCGCTTCCGATGCCAGCTTGAATCGGACTGTAGGGCTCAGACTTGTACCAGAAAGAGTCTCTAGCCCAGTTAGTTCAGTTAGAATCTGGTCGGCCATAGCGGAAGTGGTTCGTGATGCTTGAGCGATCTCGGACAGGTCGATCCTCGCGTTGTTTACTGTCCGTTTGAGCGTCTCAACTATGACATTTGCGACATGCGAAGACATTGAGTCGCTTGATCTATAATGGCGCGTTTGCAAAAGTCAGCACGAGCATGGCGAGCCCTACTACATACAGAATCTTTCTCGAATTGCTCACGGGGCTCACGTCGTCTAAGGGTTCGACGCCAGCGAAACCTCTTCGTGTCAGTGTCATCATTACAAGGACTAGTATTGCGAATGTCCAGAAACCCGAAAACAAGAGCAGCCCGAGGCCAACGATTGTTGCTATTCGGTGTCCGGAAGCTCCGAAGACGGCTCGTGATATGTGCCCTCCGTCGAGCTGCCATGCTGGTACGATGTTGAGGAATGTCAAGAGTGCGCCTATTTGGGCCGCGAAGAATAGTTGCTGATTATAGATCACGTTGGGATTGATAGCGCCAGCGAGGTTCGAGAGAAGAACGAGGATTAGTGGCTGGGCGGGGAAGCTTACATTGGAAAGGCAGCTGGTCACGCCCAACTGAGCACTGCACGTTAGGTTCCAGCTGTTAAGTTGGGTCAGTTTTGTCGCGGTGAGCGCAGGTCCAAACAGCATGCTAATTGTTCCAACCGCGATTGTTACAATGAATCCAACAACTGGGCCGCTGAGGCCAAGGTCGAAGAGTTGATCCCGGTTTGTTGGCGGACCCTTTAGGGAGATTAGTGCGCCAAAGGTTCCGATTGGTGGCGGTCCCGGTATGAAGTATGGAAACGTCGCGTCCATCTTGTGGACAACGGCCGTGGTTTTATGTCCAAATTCGTGAAGACCAATAATGGCCAATAGTCCTGCTGCAAAGACGGCAGCCTCAACGTATGGACTGGCGCCAGGCGATATTATCGCATTGTATTGTGCCTGAAGTGTCTGAGAACCGAGTCCTATGAGCGCTCCTGTCCATAGGAAGTAACCAGCAACCATGACCGATACTAGGGTTGCCAGAAAAAGTCCTATGTTGATCGAGCGGCGGGATGGATTAATGTGGGGTTTCTGAAATACCTTGACCGTCAAAGCGTCGCCGGTCGCCCTAATTGCGGCGATTAGTCCTTGCGGCTTCAGTTGCTCAACGAGGCGCATGAACTCGTGTTTTGTCGATTCGGATTGGACTACGAAAGTGGGAACACCGTTGGGATCGAGGAATGCGTCTTTGATTTGGAATTGTAAGGAGACTACGGACTTTATGGTGTCAAGCGATGGACCTGAATACGCTGCGAATGCCGTCGACGACGCTGATTGCGGCGGAGGTGTTGAGGGAGCGTCACTCATTCCTAAAAGTCGCCGGTTTCTCGTTCGCGAGGTTCTGAACGATTTAAACGTGATGTCACATATCGCGAATCAAACGATCTTCGACGACAACATATTATACGTCAGGGCCTCACGATTGTGTTGGAGTCTAGTTGCTGGAAGCGCCCTATCTACTGAGGCCCTTCAGACCAGACGATCTCTCGTCGGTTGTCGAGGTCAACCGGGTCTGTCTTCCAGAGAATTATAGTCCATATTTCTTCATGGAAGTCTTCAAGAGCTGCCCAGAGGCTTTCATCGTTGCCGAGCGTGAAAACCACGTTGTCGGCTACATAATGTGCAGACTAGAATTCGGGTTCTCCGATGTGAGGAGGTTCCGAATGGTGCGGAAAGGACACATCGTTTCCGTAGCCGTTTTGCCAGATTATCGAAGACAGGGAATTGGTAGAGAGATGGTTTCCTCGGCAATGAAGGCTTTGGAATTGCATGGAGCGGAAGAGTGTTTTCTTGAGGTACGAACAGCGAACGATGAAGCGGTCAAGTTATACAAGGACATGGGCTTCGACACGGTCCGAACAGTCGCGCACTACTACCATGACGGAGCAGACGCGTTTCTGATGAACGTCAGACTTCCCTATTCTCCGCCGGCGAACCAGCACTCATAGCTAACTGGCCATAACGGTGCGGT
Organism: bacterium; assembly: GCA_021323995.1. Classification (GTDB taxonomy): domain Archaea; phylum Thermoproteota; class Bathyarchaeia; order 40CM-2-53-6; family 40CM-2-53-6; genus 40CM-2-53-6. Next base: position 3,290 of record JAJPJY010000090.1, read on the forward strand.
TTTTTTGACCGCTGCGAAAAATGCTCCCAAGGAGAACGGCCGTTGGGAGGTACACGATGAATAGGTCGAAAAGATCGGTGAACGGACCCGTGAAGAGAATCCTCGCCATGACGGTTACAGCAGTAAAAAACACCATTATGATGGTCGCTCCCCGCAGCGCGACCCTCTCGACTTGATCCTCGGAGTCCAACGTCTATCAGTAAAAGTCGAAGCTAGGCCTATTCGTCCTCTTTCTTAGGTCTCGGCGTCTTCCTCTCATATTCGGGTTGGAGAAGCCACTTCAGTGGAATGTTCTGGCTTGTTCCGTCGGGTAGTGCTCGCCGGATGCTGATGGGCAGGACGCCTTCTTCGAGCTCCATCAGGGCGATGTCGATTGGTGAGAGTTTCGGGTCCTTAATGTCCAATAGTACCGGAGCGCCCATCGAGACTTGCAATGCTCGGGCGCCTACGACCCTTGCTCGTTCGAAGCGAGTGAGTTTTGGAGGCCCGATCTCGATGTTCTCGGGCTCTCTAGTACTCACTTGCTCCCTCTTCGCCACCTTCTCCCGAGTCCTTGGGAGGACCTGACTCTTTCGATTTAGCTGAGGCTATCACATCATCTATTTTTAGAATCATGCCGGCAGCTTCCGCAGCGGACTTTATCACTTGCATTTTCACTCCGTGAGGCTCTAGAACGCCTTTCTCCCTCATATCGGCCACCTTACCTTCAAAGACGTCGACGCCGGCCCATGTCTGGCCCTTGTCGTGTGCGGCTCGCAGCTGGACCATTATGTCGATCGGGTCGAGCCCAGCATTTTCTGCAAGAGCTATCGGGACAGATTCAAGTCCGTCAGCGAAGGCTAGAATGGCCAGTTGCTCCTTTCCGGACTGTTTCTGGGCGTATCCTCTGAGCTGTTTGGCGATTTCTGCCTCTGGGGCTCCACCACCCCCGACTACGCGCGGGTCTCGGACAACGTCTCTCACTACGCACAACGCGTCATGGATGGACCTCTCGGCCTCGTCAACAAGCCTCTCGCTCCCTCCTCTGACCAGTATTGTGACTGACTTCGGGTTCTTAGCGCCCTCGATGAAAGTCATCTTGTCATCGGCAATCTTCCTCTCCTCAACGAGCTGAGCTTTGCCAAGGTCACTAGCTTTGAGGTCGTCTAGATTGCTAACGATTCGGGCACCGGTGGCTTTCACCAATTTCTCCATGTCTGATTGTTTTACTCTGCGGACTGCTAAGATACCTTTCTTCGCAAGATAATGTTGGGCGACATCGTCGATGCCTTTCTCACACAGGAGAGCATTTGCTCCAGCGGATGAAACCTTCTCGACCATGTCTTTCAACATCTTCTCTTCCTCGTCGAGAAAGGCCTTCATCTGCTCGGGATTCTCAATGTTGATCTTTGCGTCAAACTCCGTCTTCTCCACTTCCAGTGGCGAATCCACGAGTGCGATCTTCGCCTCTTCGATCCGCTTCGGCATGCCTGGGTGCACAACTTCTTTGTCGAGCACGATGCCCTTGATCATAGCAGTGTCGAGGAGCGATTCGCCTGGTTTCTTTTCGACCTTGATATCGTCTATGTCAATTTTGAATCCTCCCTCCGGGTTCTTCTCGGCAATCTGCAGAACAGCGTTGACGGCTAGCTCGGACATCTCCTTGTACTCGGCGAGTAGTTTGCTAGCTAGAGAGACCTCAGCGACTTTGCGTAGAGTTGACTTGTCTGATGGATCGACTTTGATCGCGATCTCATCCAAAATCTCGAGAGCCTTCGTGGAAGCCTCACGATAACCGTCAACAATTACGGTCGGATGAATATCCTGATCAATGAGGTCCTCAGCCCTTTTCAGTAGCTCACCCGCAACAACTACTGATGTTGTTGTCCCGTCACCCACTTCGTCATCTTGTGTTTTGGCGACTTCAACCATCATCTTAGCGGCTGGGTGCTGAACTTCCATCTCGTCAAGGATGGTCGCTCCGTCATTCGTAATTGTAACGTCGCCGAACCCGTCGACAAGCATCTTGTCCATCCCTTTTGGTCCAAGAGACGACTTCACAGATTCTGCGATTATCTTGGCGGCTATGATATTGGCTTTCTGAGCGTCTCGTCCCCTCGATCGAGAGGTTCCTTCTTTGAGAATTATTACCTGCTGACCCGCGAGCTCTGCTGACAATCCAATCTTACACCTGTTACGGATTAGTCGGAACAAAACGTGCTTGATATAAATTTTTTCAACCATGCCAGCCCCGAAACCAGAAGGAATCATACCTAGGGCTACCTGACAGGCTTATCGGCACAATCCAAGTCCATTTCAGCCTATTTTTACCACCTTTTCGGAAAATTCACAGCCATTAGCCTAAGTGATCAGTTCCAAATCTCGCGGATTGGAAACGGCCATGTCTCTCTTTTACAGAGCTTACTCGCCTCAAACATATTGACACAGCATGTGCTTGGGCTTCAGATCCTTTCGATGCACGCTACGAACGACCGGAAAACCAGCTCGGTGTTGCATTCTGTCTTGTGACTTGCTCGCCCTTGACTAGCACATAAGAGGAAGAGGAATTTGCGTTCTAACAATTGTAAGATCGTCTTGTGCCCTCGATTCCAAAAACAAGTTCCAAAAAAGACCGTTTTTCTCACAGTTTGATCTCAGCCAATTATCTCCACCAAGAGGAATCGCGTCGGAGCGGTCTAGAGAACTCTTTTAGAGTAATTTGAATGCCTGAGAATTAACGGGAAAACTGGTAGTAGAATGCGTGAGCTCATCCGAATCAATCAGCCGTTTCTTGGAAAAGAAGAGATCGATTCGGCTGTTGATGTTCTTCGAAGCGGAGTTCTCACAGACAAGAGTGGTATGGGACCGAGAGTTCTCGAATTTGAAAGGAGCTTTGCGAAATATGTTGGAGCTAAACACGCAGTAGCTGTTGTCAATGGAACGGCTGCGCTCCATGCTGCCCTCCTTGCTGCAGACGTACGCGCGGGGGATGAAGTGATTCTACCTTCTTTCACGTTTGTTGGAGCGGTCAACGCGGTAGTCCTTACTGGAGCTACACCAGTGTTTGCAGACATCGACAAGGATACCTATTGTCTCAGATCCGATAGCGTAGATGAGTGTTTGACTCGTAAGACCAAGGCAATAATTCCGACAGACCTTTACGGGTTGCCCTCTGATCTGAAGACAGCAATGGATACGGCGAAAAGCAAGGGATTGACTGTTATCGAAGACGCAGCTCAAGCTCACGGAGCCCAGTATGATGGCAAGAAAGTAGGGTCCATTTCTGACATGACATGTTTCAGTTTCTACGCAGCGAAGAACCTCACGACCGGCGAAGGAGGAATGATCACCACCAACGACGACGAGTATGCTCAAACACTGCGGATGATTCGTTCACATGGCGAACAGCGTCCATATTGGACCGTAAGGCTAGGTCACAACTATCACATGTCAGAAATTGCCGCCGCGATAGGGCAAGCGCAACTACGGAAACTTCCAAGTTTCCTGGAGAGGAGGAGGAAGAATGCTGAGCTGGCGACCCAGAAACTGGAGATGACAGGGAAGCTTATTCTCCCCAAAGAGCCAGAGGGCCGCAGACATGCCTGGTACGTTTACACCGTAAGACTACGCGGAGTCAACGCAGCAAAGCGGAACAAGATAGTAGACAAGCTCTGGAACAAGAATATAGAGGCAGCCGTCTATTACTCGACTCCAGTTCATTCCACCCCCTTCTACAGAGATTCAAATCTCGCGAGAAAAGGCCGGCTTCCAGAAACAGAGAAGGCCTCTCGTCAAGTATTCTCTCTGCCAGTACATCCCCGACTCGGGGAGGACGACATGGAATTCGTCGCTGACGTGCTTCGAAAAGCAATAACCTAGCAGAATCGTACCTCATAACAAAGCAAATTTCTCGCAAGCCCTAGCACCGTCCCGTGCTTGCTCAGAGTTTCACTCTCATTCAACAGAACTGATTTGTAGACTCTCCTAGAAAAAGGGCTCATTCCGAGCGACCTAAATATCCTGAGCATCCTTCTATCAAAGTCTTGTCGAATCTATCGGCCTCCGAAGTGTCACGGCCCAAAGTGATTTTCTCAATCGAGAAAGTCGGAGATGCTATTGGAGAGTTCCACCGGTTTGCCAGTCCTCGCACCGCCGACGCGATCCTGAGGCGTCTTCCTACCGGAGGAAGAATCGCTCGCTATGGTGAGGAGGTGTACTTTCAAATCTCGATAAAGGCTCCGAGCGAACATCCCCGGAGTACCGTTGATGTCGGGACGATCGGCTACTGGCCGATGGGGAATGCGGTGTGCGTATTTTATGGCCCTACGAAACCGTACAGTCCAGTGAATAGGCTTGGGAGAATAACTGAGGGCCTGGAAATGTTTCGTAATGTAAAAGAAGGAACTATTGTAACGATGAGAAAGGGCTAGGCCGCTGCGGGCTGGTAAATGCGGATTCTCGCGTTACCTCCAACCAGCGTGATCAGTTTTCTCTTTTCTAATTCGTCCAGAACGTCTTTGGCGACGCTAAGTCTCAGATTGAACTGGTTAGCGAGACTGTAAGGAGTAATCGCCCCCATTTTCTGGACCTCCCCAAGAAACTTTGGATCGCCGATTTCAGGGGCTTGAAGACCTCTAGGTCTCTTCTCCGCAATTGTCTTAGACTTGCCCTTCTTCTGCTGTCCTGGCTCTTCCTTCTTGTCAGATTGGTCCTGAGTCTTCTCCATCTGAGCCATGCCCTTCTTCTTGGACCCGCCCATGAATGATCGATCGCCTCCTTGCTCTCTCTGGATAAATAGGTTATCGAATGCACCGGAAATCCTTATTCGTGTTCGGTCTTTAGCTTCGCTCGGATCACGTTGGTAGGGGTGGTTTCTTGAAACTTGTAACTGTCAAGCTTCCGGAGAGGCTTATTGCGGATATGGATCAGCTAGTGAAGGCGGGAATCTATCACAATAGAAGCGATGCAATACGAGCTGCCGTGCGAGACCTCCTACGTCGAGAATTATGGCAATCAGGTCGGAGTTAAGGCTCGGCCGTTGATTGGCGCGCAAAATTATGGGCGGCCCTTTCGGGGTCCTGTGCTCGAGTTATTGATCTGCCTATTATGAAAAAGTTTGAACCAGCCTTCGACGCCTGGAGGACCCGGCCTCCTTGGGTACCTATTCCTGGAGAGTATATCTGAATGTCATCACTCAGCTGAGATCGCACTTTCCGGACGATTTCCGGCCGGGTCGCCCCAACTACAGCGCCGTCTGCACCCCATTCTTCTGCTAGCTGCGCGAAAATCTCGTATTGATGTCGTGGTTTCTCTTTCGGATTGCGTAGGACAAGTTGGCCGAAGCTGTCAGAGGCGCCAGGATTGCTCATGTAGACGAGCACGATTACTCCCTTTCCTTCCTTTTCGGCGGTCTTGAAAACTGGTTCTAAGCCTCTTTTCCATCCTGCGATGGGGTTGACGATTATTCCGTCAAACCCGAGGTTGAAGTATGCTTGGGAAATCGCGGAGTTGACCTCGTCTATGTCCCCGAGTTTATCATCGATTATGCAGGGCAAGTCATTGGCATGTGATGTTTTGATGAGGGCACGGGTCTTTTCAGTTCCAAGGTTTAGAACGGTTGGGCGGCCGACTTTGACAGCGCATAAGTACGGCGCTGTTTTTTCTATGAGGCTCCTTCCGCTCCGCAATAGTTTGCTTGACGGTGAGCCTTGGAGGTCGAGGGCGAGAATTATTTTGGAAAAGTTGTTTTTTGAAGTTCGAAGAATGTATTCTCGGAAAGGCGTGTCGCTGTTATCCGGATTCCTCAATTCTGCCTTTTGCCTTTGAGCATCGAGGCCAGCTCTTCCTTAAGGATTTGGTCTGCCACTCGCTTCGGTGGGGCCTTGAATCCATAGGCGCAAACTGTCATGAGTGGACCGGTCTGTCCACGATCCTTGGCGAGTCTCACCATTCGAATCACATCGGTGACGACGGCCGCGCATGCGGGTCCATCTTCCAGTGATAATCGCATGTCCAATGAGAACTCGGTCCCACCGAAATATTCGCCTTTGATGTTGAAGTAGCTAGTCCGCTTATTTTCCATGAAGTCTACGAAATCCGATGAGCCAGCCACAATCGGAAACTGGTATGGGACGGCTGCTGCGACTGAAGAGGTCTTGATGTTTCTCTTGATCTCATATCTCTTCTTGTCGAGCGCAAGCTGGGATTCCGTTCCTCCGCCGATGTCGAGTTGATATGTCTCGCCAATTCTTAGGCCTCGATCTACGAGAAGGCTGAGAACGTTCTTGTGAAGAATCGTTGAACCTATCTGATCCATTATGTCGTCTCCGGCCAACGGAATTTTGGCTTTTCTAAACCTGGACTGCCACTGGGTGCTGGAACCAATTCTAGCAGGAGTGGCGTTGACAAAAGCAGCCTTAGATTGGATGGCGGATTTTGCGTACATCTCGCTCGCTCTTGTAGCCCCGGTGGGTATCAGGTTCACCAATATCTCAGTCTTGGAATCTCTCAAAACTTCAGCAGGGTTCACGGCTTTAGACTCGTCCAGAAGGATCTTATCGCCAGCGATTGGTGAGATTCCGTCGAGCGGCTGAGCCATCTGAACTTTGATTCCCGATCGTCGGAGTTCGACGAACTTTCGAGTGTTGTTGGGCTCTTGGAAGACGGCGTCAGAAAGGTCTCTTCCGATTTTGCGCCTATCCACATCGAATGCCGCGACCACTTCTATGTCTGATATGAGGTATGGCCCAATCTTAGGATAGGATAGGCCAACCGGTTTTTTTTCTCGTCTGTAGTATTCGATTCCCTGAACTAGGCTAGAGGCGCAGTTGCCAATGCCAGCAATTGCTACCCTGATCTTGTCGCCCATTGACTCAAGCTCGGGCTCTTCGGGATTCTAACAGAAGAAAAGGGTTTGGCTACCACGACGGCAATGTTGCAAGGTCCTTCCCTACACACCACGGCAAAGTAGATGAGTCAAAATGTTGGAAGATGATTCATAGGTTAACATTGAAGGGAGTGCCGCACACTGTCAAGATAGAAAGACGAGAGAATGAACTAGTGGTTCACCTCGCCCTATTGGACGGACCTCACGCAAAGCTACCATATGGGGTTCTACTACACTCAGAAGGCTGGGTCGACATCGGATACGGCCTGAAAATGTTTCTGGTAATAGGTTCGGCAAATACGACTTACAACCCTTCGAAGCTAGAAGAGAAAAAGGGTTTGCTCAGCCGCCTCTTATCTAGAAGATCTGAGCAACCTCTGCTCGAGTCAAAGGAGGAAAGCTCGTCAAATAGTTCTTAATCGCTCTCGAGAAATGGGTCTCGCGTTTTCAGCGGAACAGGTCAGACTCTTCTGGCCTAAGAAGTTCCTTGATTCTTCCCTGACCTCTGGGTGCTTTATACCCGCGGATGAGGGCAACTGGCACTCGGTCTGCTTTGTTCATTACGAGTTCAGCGGCGCAAGCCAGCTCGTCAGCTACTGCTATTTCAGTGACCTGCAGTTTTCGCCTGTACATGTCTCTGGTTCCTCTATAATCATGGATGGGTTTCATCCCAGAGACCCCAATTGCGAAGTTCACTTGGCCCATTCGCCAAGCCCTACCAAAAGTATCGGTTATAATTACGGGAACTACTCGTCCAGTTATCTGATGGATTGTTTTTCGAATTCTATCGGCGGCGGCGTCAGAGTCTCTTGGGAGAAGTGTCACTGATTCTTTGCTTCCAACGTTGGACTGGTCGACTCCGGCATTTGCGCAGATGAAGCCCTGTTTCGTTTCTGTGATTAGGTGTCCGCCTCGCATTCTGATGATCTTGTCGCTTTCTCTGAGGACGACTTCGACAAGTCGCGGATCTTTCCCTCCATTATTCGCGATTGTCTTGGCGAAATCTGAAGGAATGACTTTGGAAAGTGAGACTACTCGTCCTTCTGCTTTCGATACTATCTTCTGAGAGACAACAGCGATATCTCCCGCGCGGAACGACTCTCCTTGTGCTTTTACCCGGTCGACGATGAGTCTTCCGAGGGCATCTCCCTTTCGGATGTCAGGAATGCCTTTGACAGGAATGACTGAGATCGTATCGATCAACCGTTTCCTGGAAAGAACGACTCGAGTTTTTTTGCTCCTGTCAGCTCTTCATAGTCAAGGCCTATCGCGTCTAGGACTTGTTCGAATGTGGACCTGATGTATTCAGTGTACTTTTCGATGTCTACTTCGTGCAGGCTTGCGAGTTGTACGGGTTTAACTCCTGCATTGGTATTCACCTTTACGAAGCTCACTAAGTCGCCTGCTTTGATCTCGTCTCCCTTGTCTTTGAGTTGCTGGGCAGCTTTGACGTGTTGCGGAGTCGTTTTTGTGTAGCCAGCTACTGATTTGCCTATCATCATGTTGAACGCCAGATCGTCCAGTGAGTACTTTCGATTCCGGAGTTTGCCGTACGAGTCTTGGACGAGGCTCTTGATCTTGGTCCTTGCATCGTCGAAGTCGAGAGGTGTTTGAACTTGGCCTAAAATGCCGATCATTTGGTTGAACATCCCCTTGATGAATTCGGGTGTGTGCCTCTTCTTCCCGGTAAGACCTTTGATGTCGACTCGGTTGTCAGGATGAACCCCAAGATAGTTTTTCTTGCGAAGGCTAAGAGCAACGTACCGGTAGTTCTTGTCAACTTCTAGTTCCATTCCGAGCTCTTTTTTCGACCACTGGATCAGCTCGTCAAGTTTTGCTCTATCAGGAGTGCCGAGGAAGAGTGAGTC
>JAJPJY010000097.1 GCA_021323995.1 bacterium
GAATACGATAGGCGAGGGCAGTTCGGAGATCATGCGGCTACTGGTGTCGAAAAATATCATTAAAGGATCGTGACAGTCCGCGCGCTTACAGCGGCTTCTCGTATAGACTGGCCAACGATTTGGTCCCCTGGACATCACGTAGATATGTGAATCCAGCCTTCTCGTAGTAGTCGCGAATCTTCCGATCTTCGGCCATACAGTTTAGCCTGAGAAACTTCTTCCCTTGAGTCTTGGTCTTTTTCTCGGCCCAGTTTAGCATCTGAAGCCCGACACCTTGTCCAGCATAGGCGGGTCGTATCGCGAGCTTGTGAATGTAGCCGGCGTCGGCCGGTTGTTCTCCCCACCATAATGGATCGGCCCATTGGAGAATGAATGTTCCAGCCGGCTCGCCTTGGACTAGTCCAAGGTGTACTTCTTCGCGAGAGATCTGTTCGAGAAAGGTCTGGCGTGAGAATTCTCCTGGCTTCCAGACTGTGTGTATTCCATTATTCCGAAGCCAGATTGTTGCTTCGTCGAGAATTCCCAGCACGGTATCGATATCGGCTAGCCGAGCGGTAGAAACCTGAAACTGGACCAGGGTCACACCCGGACCCGCCCTTTCCAGCCATCTCTTTGGGCTTTCTCTTGCTCATAGCGTACGCTCCCAGACCCAACTAACTCATTCTGTACCCTGTAAGGTCGAATTCGTCCGAATCATGTTCAATCACGGCATTTTCCGCTGACGAGAGCTTATTCCCATTATATGGAACCCTTTGTGTGACATTGAAGGTTCGGCGGGACCTGAAGCTTATTACAAGCGACTCTGAAAAGAGACTCGTTCCATCAGGTTAGACTGTGTCTCAAACAATTCTAGGCGTGGACTAAGCTTGAGAGTCCTAATCATCGGAGCAGGCCGAATTGGAATGCATCTGATCCAATACCTCTCCACAAGCGACGATAACCAGCTGACCGTGATAGAGAAGAATCTGGAAAGGTGTCGTGAAGTTTCAGACATATCCGACGCGACGATTCTGAATGAGGACGGGTCGAAGCCTGAGGTTCTGAAGAAAGCTGAAGCCTCTCAAATGGACCTCCTACTGGTTTCCACGAGAGATGATAGGACTAATCTTGCCATTACCCGGCAATCCAAGAAAGAGTTCGGCGTACCACGAATCATAACAGTAGCCAACAGCCCCAAGAACAAACAGCGAATCAGCGAGGCAGGCGCGGACATTGTAATTTGTCCGGTAGAGCTCGCGCTTCGAGACTTTGAGAACCTGCTCGCCAGAGACCGGGCAACGACCCTCATCTATCGACCCGAGCTCGACCTGCGAGTCGCAGAGACGACAATCCCATTGAATGCTACCCTCATCGGAAAGAAGATCCATGAGATTCACATGCCGGAGAAATGCCGAGTCGCCTTGGTCACCCGGGACGACACATATGTTTTCCCGGACCCTGAGCTGGAACTAAGATCAGGGGACAAGGTACTACTTCTCGGAGATGCGCCCTCTGTCGCTAAGACAGTCGAGCTCTTAAGATCAAGCGAAACGGCCTAAGGCTTAGAGGAACGCGAGACCAGAGTGGCATTCGACCTAGTCGCGCTGTTCACGAGTCCCCTCGCGGTACAGATCATAACCGTAGTCATAATATTTCTACTCACCTATCTCGTCGTCCGGTTCTACAGAATCATCATCACCCGGGTAGCCGGAACGATCCCATCCGGGCTCGTTGCAAGTCTGCAACAGATTGGCTCCTGGGCGATCTGGATACTGGGCGTAATCATCATACTGAACACTCTCAACGTAAGCATCGCTCTCCTACTACTCCTCCTTTTCCTCGGGGGAGTCACTATGATCGTTGCCTACCGGAACATTCTGACAGACATGGCCGCGTCCCAGTTCGTTTCCACCTATCAGCCGTTCAAGGTCGGGGAATGGATCGAGGTCCAAGGCTACTATGGCCGGGTTCTGGAGAGAAATCTCATACAGACCAAGATTCTAACCCCGGACAATGAAATAGTAGTCCTTCCAAATTCGGCCCTTTTGAAGAGGCCGATCGTCAACAGGACACGCTCAGGCGGTCTACGGGTCCAGATACCGGTCACGGTAGAGACGAAGATCAATCTGAAGAAAATAGAGGAGTTTCTGCTGGGAATCGCTGATGATATGAAGGTGGATCTCCTCCCAGACTCCACGCCTCAAGTCCGCGTTACCCAGGTCTCGCCGTCTGAGACGCATCTTGTCCTTCTCATGCAGATTGCGAATCCTGCCAAACGTGACCAGATAATATCTGATGTTCAGAAAAAATTCTATCAGCTCCTTTCTGAACTTGCGTCAAGCTAGAGAAGCTTTAGGTGCGGCAGGTTCCTTTCTGATTCTCGTATAGGCGAAGAAGATCAAGAGTCCCAGGCCCATCCAGGCACTACCGAAGATTCTCCCGAGAGGATGAAGGATGACCACTAGAAACCAGACGGTAAGATCCGCAACCACGCAAAGAACACCGATAATCGGAACAACGTAGCGGTCTTCTGTTCCAGTACGGTTCTTTCTCCAGAATGGCTTGATGGTTATGCTCCCAGGCGTCTTGAAAGGTCGGAAGAGCGCCCTGTCGCTGTTCCGGAGAGAGATCAGACTCAGTCCGACGATAACATAAGCCAGCAAAGCTCCAAAATTGTACAGCTGCGCGACCAGATCGAGTTGGCCCGAGAACGCGATGGCAACCGAGACAGCTGAGAAAATGATTATGGAAATGAAGGGAGTATTATGCTTCTTGTGAAGTCTCCCGAATATTCTTGGTATTGCGCCGTCCTCGCTCATTGCATAGGTTATTCGCGACGCGCCGACTATTCCAGCGTTTGACGCAACCAAGAGGACAGATATTCCGAGAAACGATGCAAGCGCGGCCAGAATCTGCCCGTTCGGCAAAGCGAGCGCCAGGAACGCCACAGGATCATTTACACTAGTAGGGTTATTCACAAAATCCTGAACGTTTCTCACGCCCACCGCTAACGCTGAAACGGCGAGCGTGGCTATCACCGTGGCGGCGCTAATGAGGAAGACGGCTCTCGGAATATTCTTTGCCGGCCTACGCGTCTCACCAGCACTCTGGCTGATCACCTCGATCCCGAGATATGACGACATTGCGATCGTGATCGCATAGAGAAAGTTAGGATAGGTCGGCGAGGTTCCGAAGTGTATCGTGTTGAAACCGGACTTGAAAGAGAAGAGATAGCCGGCTATGAGCACCAAGGCGATTCCGGCGAGGTTGAAAAGGACGAGGAAGTAGGAGAATTTGGCCGATTCGGATATCCCAAATATATTGACGCCCATCAGCAGAATAATTGCTGCCGCCGTGGCCAGCCCAATGACTAGGGGAGAGTCTAGTCCGGGAATAAAGTATCCCAAGTAACCGACGGCTGCCAGTGCAGAAATTGCTGTCGTCACAACATAGTCTAGTAGTAGCGCCCAGGCTGCAAGGAAGCCGACGTTTCGTCCGAAGGCTCTCCTGGCGTAGACGAATGCTCCTCCTGCGACATGGTATAGGCTGGCGAGTTCCGCGTAGCAGAGCGCGGTCAGGACGTAGGCGATGGTTGCGAAGAGATAGGCGAATGTTGCGGCTGCGCCTGCGTAGATGATTACAAGTCCGAGTGTGAAATATATGCCCTCGGCAACGTCGGCGTATCCGAAGGCGAAGTTTCCGAGGATGCCGATGTTACGTCTGAGTCGTCGTCCTCGTCTCTGCGCCATGTGATGCGATCAAGAATCCTGCGAAACTCGACGTCGAGCTTGGACGCAGGCTCGGCCGGGCGCTAGATAATAAGATGTAGCTACGGAACCAGTGGTTCTCTCCGGGAGTCTGCTAAGCTCGCTGGATGTTCTATTCTTTGAGCTTGCCCAGTCGCTTCTCGATCATGTCGATCTGCTTTGATAGAAATGACCGGTAAGCCTTCAACAGCTTGACCTGGTGCGGTTTCGTCTGCTGATCAATGTTGGTCATGGTCCGTGTGAAGGTTTCAGACGCTTTCTCTAGCCCCTCATCTATTGAGGCGGACACTTTCGGGCTAACGTCGTGGACGAACTTGGATGTCGACTCGGCCCACGTCTTGCCTGCAGAGGCTAGATCTTTCGAAGCATGAGTAATGTCCTTGCGTATCTTATCGACTGTTGTCTTGACGTCTCGGCGCGATTCGGACTTGTTTTCAGCTGACATTCTAGTATCTACCGTACATCCTTACGAGATAAATCTTCAAAGTTGAACACTCTGGCCGAACCAATATTACCCGGGGAAGGAGGCTAGGCCCCCAACATGAAAGGCGTGAAGAAAGTCGTCTACGATGCCTGGAAGAACGGTACCTATCCAAGCTCGGCCACAAAGACGCTGGGTATCAAGATAGTAGAATTGTCTGAGGGACGATCACTTGTCGAGATGATGGTTGATCCTAAGCATCATAATATGTCGGCGACTATGCACGGGGGGATCATGGCCGATATTGCGGACGCTGCGATGGGCATAGCCATAGCCACGACTATAGCGCCTCAGGAGGATTTTACGACAATGGAGATGAAGATCAGCTTCTTCAGACCCCACATCAAGGGACCCTTACGGGCAGAGGGAACCGTGGCAAAACGGGGAAAACGAGTAGCCTTTACGGAGGCAGTGCTCACGAACGAGCAGAAGCAGGTTGTCGCTAAGGCGAACGGAACATGGCTGTTCCTAAACGCCTAAACCGTGCGAACAAGTCTCCAGACGAATGTTCTGGCTCGGCGCCGAGTGCGCGCGTGCACGGCTTCGAAAATTTTTGAAAAAAGAATGCTTTTTTCGCGCTCTTTCTGAACTGAAGAGAGTGAAACTGGCTATACTTCGAGACGGACCCGGTACTCGCCGAATGCGTCCCTCAAGGTATCGCTGATCTCACCCACGGTGCAGTCAGAACGGACCGCTCGTAGGATATCGTCAAGCAGGTTCATGTCTCTCCGTGCAGAGGTGGCAAGCTTAGCGAGAGCATTATTCACTTTCGCATTGCTCCGTTGGTTCCTGAACCTTTTCAATTGTCGAACCTGCAACTTCTCGATATTTGGGTCGATCTGCTGAATCTTCATCTTCTCCGGACTCTCTTCTTTGAAACGGTTCACCCCGACAATTATGTTCCTTCCCTCATCAACCGATCTTTGAAACTCGTAAGCGCTCTCCTGGATCTGCCGATGAACGAATCCGGACTCGATCGCCTTCCTCGCCCCACCAAGCTTTCGAACGGTCTCCATCAGCCGGCCTACCTTCTCCTCGATTGTCTTTGTCAACTGTTCGAGATAGTAGCTTCCTCCTAGAGGGTCTACCGTGCGTCCGACCCCGGACTCGTAGGCGATTATTTGTTGCGTCCGTAAAGCGATCCTAGCCGACTCTTCAGTTGGGAGACCCAACGCCTCGTCCCGGGAATTGGTGTGCAATGACTGGGTCCCTCCTAGAACCGCGGCCAGTGCTTGGACCGCGACCCTAGCGATATTATTGTCGGGCTGTTGGGCGGTCAGAGTCTCTCCGCTCGTCTGGGTGTGAAAACGGAGCTTGGTCGACTCGGGATCTCTAGCCCTGAAACGTCTCTTCATGATATCTCCCCAGATTCTCCGGGCCGCCCGGAACTTGGCAATCTCCTCAAGGAAATCGTTCCGGCAGGCAAAGAAGAATGAGAGCTGAGAGGCGAAATCGTCCACCTTGAGACCCCGAGCCAAGGCCGCTTCAACGTACTCGATAGCGTTCGAGAAACAGAACGCAAGCTCCTGGACAGCGTTCGCGCCGGATTCGCGGATGTGATAGCCGCTGATACTGATGGGATGCCAGTGAGGCATCTTGCGAGCGCAATATTCGATAAGGTCGACCGCTAGTCTGAGCGAGGCTTCGGGTGGATAGATGTAGGTATTCCGGGCAATGTACTCTTTCAAAATATCATTCTGTGTTGTTCCTCGAAGCATTTTCTGTTGTATTCCCTGTTCTACTCCGACAGCTGCGTAGAGGGAGAGTAGGATTGGAGCGGTCGAGTTTATCGTCATACTGGTGCTGACTTGTCCGAGATCTATCCTGTCGAAGAGTCGTCTCATGTCGTCGATGCTGCTGATCGCAACACCCACTCGGCCCACTTCGCCTTGAGACCTCTGATGATCAGAATCCAGTCCGAGCTGTGTGGGAAGGTCGAACGCCGTGCTGAGCCCAGTCTCCCCATGAGAGATTAGATACTTGAAGCGCCGGTTTGTCTCCCGGGCCGAGCCGTAGCCGGTGTACTGGCGCATCGTCCACAACCGGTCCCGGTACATTCCTGGATAGATGCCTCGCGTAAACGGATACTGCCCGGGTTTTCCAAGGGACCGGGTCCACTTCGCGGGGACATCACGAGCACCATAGACTGTCTTGACGGGAATCCCCGAGTCGGTCTCCGCGTTGCTAGGCATTTGATGACGCGTCCAGCCTTGCTATGATCTTCACAAGCTTGCCAGCGGCTGTCTCCGGGTCCAACTCTTTCTTTGAGACTTGTCCGAGAAGCTGATGCCACTGCCTGTCCCGCTTCAGACGGTCTACGGTCTCATTGTAAAAATCTGAAAACGCCGCCTCGACCAGTTCTGCCTCCAGCCGCCTTCTCATTCTCTCCTCTCTAAGACCATGTTCGTCCAGGAACTTTCCAAATTTTTCAAGAGCATCGACAAGCGCCGCGACTCCGGTGCCTTTCAGCGCCACCGTCTTGAGTACGGGAGGCCGCCAGCCATCCTTCTCCTGAACACCGCTCGCGACATTGAACATTGTCTTGGCAGGATTGACAATGTCCGCCTTGTTAACGACGAACATGTCTGCGATCTCGTTGAAGCCGGCCTTGAATGCTTGAACCTCGTCCCCGAGCTGAGGCATCAACACCACAACGGTCGCATCGACGGCTGTTGCTACTTGAACCTCGGTCTGGCCAGCTCCGACCGTCTCGACGATCACAACGTCCATGCCGGCCGCGTCAAGCAATCGTATAGTGTTCCTGGCTGCTCGGGCTAGGCCGCCGACGTCGCCTCGGGAAGCCATGCTGCGGATGAACACCTCTCTCTCTAGACTGTGATCCATCATCCGAATCCTATCACCCAACAACGCACCCCCAGAGTAAGGGCTTGAAGGGTCGATAGCGAGCACCCCGACACTCTTCCCTCTCCTCCGATACTCCTCAATGATCTTGTCGACCAGTGTACTCTTGCCAGTGCCGGTGGGACCCGTGATGCCGACCGTGAAGGCCTTGCCCGTCCGGGGATAGAGGTCCCGGATCAGTCTGCGACCCTCCTCGCCACCATCCTCGACTAGTGAGATTGCTCTGCCGAGAGCCTGGTGATCCCCTTTCAAGACTCTCGAGGCCAGCTCAGATACCAAAGCAACGTCTCGGTCCCGGCCTCGCTCCTATAGCGTATTTCAACGTTCAGAGAATATCAAGGGAGATAATGGAGAAATAGGAAAATCCACCCAGGTGATACTGTCCCGTGAAAGTTTTGGCAAAAGGCTACTGGAAGAAAGTCCTGGCCGAGATCAAGCAAGCACATAAGACGAGACCGTCAACATTCAACTCGTCCTATCTGAACAAGGTTAGACGGCAGAAAACCCGCTGGGAACAGAAGACGGTGAAAGACTGGACGCGGACCAGTCCAGAATTGAAGAAATATGTCCGGAATCCGTCGAACATTCTCATCGGACGATTGTACACTCCTGATGATGTAGGATACCATGACGAGATCGGCGAGGCCGGTTTTCCGGGCGAGTATCCCTACGTGCGAGGGGTCTATCCGACCATGTACCGGGGCCGTCCCTGGACGATGCGAATGTTCTCGGGATTCGGGACTCCCGAGGACACGAACAAGCGGCTCCACTATCTTCTCGAACATGGCGAGACTGGGTTGAGCATCGCGTTCGACATGCCCACACTGTACGGTTATGATCCTGATCATCCACGTGCCGAGGGCGAGGTGGGCCGATGCGGGGTGTCAGTTGGCTCGCTGAAGGACATGGAGATCCTCCTCGAAGGTATTCCTCTAGACCAGGTGAGCACGAGTATGACGATCAACGCTCCCGCTTCTGTATTGACAGCGATGTATGTTGGAGTAGCAGAGAGACAAGGAGTGAAACCGAAACAGCTCCGCGGGACCGTCCAAGCGGATATTCTGAAGGAGTATATTGCGCAGAAGGAGTGGGCGTTCCCGCCTGAGGCTCATCTGCGCATCATTCGGGACATGATGGTATACTGTAGCAAGGAGATGCCCCAGTGGAACTACATCAGCATAAGCGGCTACCATATCCGCGAGGCTGGTTCCAGCGCGGTCCAAGAACTAGCCTTCACGCTAGCGGATGGATTCGCATATGTTGATCTGGGAATCGAAGCGGGACTAGACGTGGATGATTTCGCGCCGCGCTTGTCCTTCTTCTGGAACTGCGGAATGGACTTCTTCGAAGAGATCGCAAAGTTCCGTGCGGCGAGGAGGATATGGGCGCGCGTGATGAGGGAGAAGTACAAGGCTAAAGACCCTAGATCCCTACTGTTACGGACGCATGCTCAGAATTCTGGCGCGTCATTGACCTGGCAGCAGCCACTCAACAATATTGTCCGGACTACGATCGAAGCTTTGGCCACTGTGCTAGGCGGGACTCAGTCTCTGCATACCAACTCCTACGACGAGGCCTGGGCGTTGCCGTCGGAGCAAGCGGCGACCGTCGCGCTGCGGACACAGCAGATTATAGCGGAAGAGAC
>JAJPJY010000012.1 GCA_021323995.1 bacterium
CCTTCCAATCACCAGCCATCTCATCTGACGGCAGATAGACGTAGATGGAACGCTCCTTCAGCTCTTGACGAGTCAATGAAATCCAGAATTAGCGCGTCGGCTCGGTATTTATGTGTACCAGTACAATGGTGCGGGGGGTGGGATTTGAACCCACGAACCCCTACGGGACAGGGTCCTGAGCCCTGCGCCTTTGACCTGTCTTGGCAACCCCCGCTGCCTGAGGGGACGAGGAACCTTGTTTGATAAAGCCTTGAACGGTGCTGACAATTCGTGACGGGTTGTACGGCCGGGGTTTTCCGAGAATCGTTCAGAACAAGCCCTGAGTGCGAATCCAGGCATGCGTTCTGACCTAATGCCCTTCTGCGCGTTCACTGGGACGCTGACCTGGTCGATCTTCGAAACGCTCTACTAGACGATACTGCGCCCTGACTTGGAGAATAGGCCCAATATGGCTTCAACTGGCGATACCTCCCTCGAAAATTTCCAGAGCTCGTTTACTCGCGACCAAAAGGTGGTCTTTGGAGGAGAACTCTGTCTAGAATTCGCTCGGAACGAGTCCCGATTCGCGATCTGGAAGAAGGGGCCCAATACAGCCAACGTTAGCCCGTTTGCTAAGCGTGAAAGGGCCCTACCGACGATAGGGATCACGCTTAGATTGACTGAAAACAAAAATGTTCCCGCGGTATAGACTGGGGGGAGTAGCGAATACTAGCGATCCTAGACTGTTCTAAAAAAGGGTAGTTTCCCTAAAAATGGGGGTTAGTGTCCCAAGCCGTCTCCATGTTTCTATTTGGTCCGTTCGAGTATTACTTCTATGGTGGAGACGTTTCGCGCTTCTTGGCCATCACCGACAATCTCCGTGCCCAAGTTCACGTGTTTTCCGAGGCTGCCTTGGAAGAAGCGGTTGTTCACCACTTCAGCCACGTCCACAGCCGTGCTGATGGCTCTTCCACGAGCCTTTAGGGTCAGCTTCTTGGCGCCCGTATTGAAATGCATCATGACAGCCGTAGCATAAGCCATGATCGGTTTCTTACCGATCAGTATAGTGTCCGCTGGAATCTCGCTTCTACGAGCCTGGGCAGGAGCCCTCTCCGCTTTCTTTGGTTCTTCTGACAAGCAATTCACCTCCGAGTACACGAGTGCACTGAAACGGCAAACCCCCTATGCAGTGAACGCTCCTAAATAGCTATCTGAAAACCTGCGCCGAGACCCGCCCAGAGCCGTTTTCGGCCCTACTGTTTCGGCCCGGCCGTGCACCTCGGCTTGTCCCAAGAACACTCCCATGAGAGACAGCGAGTCTCCCGACTCGTCCGGAGCCTCTCCTCCAAACTCTTCAACACCGACTAGGAATCCTCCCATTCCAGAAACAGGAATAATGAGCTTGAGGAGCAGTAGGGTATTCGTGTCAAACTGGATCGGCCAGTCAGACCAGCTCTCTCCGCGAGCTTGTCGAACAGACAATTCTAATCTCGCATCTTGATCACTCAGTGTAAAACTAGAAGACGGCTCCGAAATATCGAATCAACTGTGGAAAACAGGATCCAATCCGCGTTCAAATATGATGAACGAGGAGAAGGTTCTTCGAAGGTTCCCGTTCAAATTTCAACCTTTATCTCTAACGACAGCACAATATATCCTAGTATGCCCAAGTTTATGCAGTCACTCGGAGCAGAAACCTACCAGAGACTCGCAACTGAAGCAAAGCTGAGAGACGTTACCGTACAATCCCTAATCCGGACGATCATCGTCCCGGACTGGCTCAAAGCAGGACCCGTCGCCCGAATAGGCACGCAGACAGACACCAAGACACTGGCCCAGCCAACAACGTTCCTCTCACAGACTGGAATCCTAACGGAACCCGCGCGCAGACCCTTTTTCCACTCCAATGTCGGGCGAAGGTAGACCCTCGCCCGAACCTTTTTCTTTCCGATAGACCCGCTAAGAATCCGGGATCCTAGGCCACAGGCGCCGGGGTCGACCGAATCTTTGGCCGAGCCGACTCTGAAAACTGTTGAGAGAACCTCTCGTACATTTTCAGCTCCTCACCCGACATCGGTTTGATCTTCTGAAGCGCCTCGTCAAAGTGGCGCTTCGCAACCTTCAACCCTTTCGCCCGCTTTTTCGCATCTTCAGGATCTTTGGCCTTCGAAATGTGCTCGCGTAGCGCGAGCATTACAGCCGTGTTGGCAACCGAGGCAATATCCGCGCCAGTATACCCGTTTGTCCGCCGGGCTGCTTCGTCAAGGTTCACATCATCAGCCATCGGCGTCTTCCGGGTGTGAATCTTGAAGATCTGCTTCCTCGCCTCAAGGTCAGGCGGGGGAACGAACAGGAGCCGGTCAAACCTTCCAGGCCGTAATAGCGCGGAATCGATGATGTCAGGACGGTTGGTCGCGGCGATAATCACCACGTTCCTCAGTTCTTCAAGCCCGTCCATCTCGGTCAGAAACTGGCTAATCACGCGCTCCGTCACGTTCGAATCGCCCATGTTGCTCCCGCGGACCGGGGCGACCGAGTCTATCTCGTCAAAGAATATGATGCAGGGCGAGGCTTGGCGAGCTTTCCGGAACACTTCACGGACAGCCTTCTCCGACTCGCCAACATACTTGTTCAACAGCTCTGGACCCTTTACACTGATGAAATTCGACTCGCTCTCATGCGCCACCGCCTTAGCCAGCAAGGTCTTCCCCGTCCCAGGCGGACCGTACAACAGCAATCCCTTCGGTGGACTAGCGTTCAGCTGAGCAAACAAATCCGGATACTTCAACGGCCACTCAACCGCCTCTCTCAACTCCTCCTTTACATCCTCCAAGCCCCCGATCTGATCCCAAGAGATGTCCGGGATCTCAACGAGAACCTCTCGCATCGCAGAGGGATCAATCTCTTTCAGAGCATCCTGGAAATCCGCCATCCTCACAATGATCTTGTTGAGAATGTCGCCCGGGATGCTCTGCGCTTCAAGATTGATCTCGGGCAGAATCCTCCTCAGCGCCCGGATGGCTGCCTCCTTGACCAAGGCTTCAAGATCAGCGCCGACAAAACCGTGGGTAACATCCGCTAGTTTCTTCAGATCCACATCCTCAGCTAGTGGCATGCCTCGAGTGTGAATCTCCAGCACCTCGAGGCGTCCGTCACGATCCGGGACCCCGATCTCGATCTCTCTGTCGAATCTGCCGGGTCTTCTGAGCGCAGGGTCGATGGCGTTCGGCCGGTTAGTCGCACCTATCACGACGACTTTTCCGCGCGACTGTAACCCATCCATCAGTGACAACAGCTGGCTGGTAACCCGTTTCTCCACCTCTCCAGTAACCTCCTCGCGCTTTGGAGCGATCGAATCTATCTCGTCGATGAAAACGATCGAGGGAGCATTCTCTTGCGCTTCTTTGAAGACTTCTCTCAATCTTTCTTCGCTTTCGCCATAGTATTTGCTCATGATCTCCGGCCCTCCGATACTGAGAAAGTTCGCGTTCGTCTCACTAGCCACAGCTCTCGCCAATAGTGTCTTACCAGTCCCGGGGGGACCGTGCAGAAGAACACCCTTCGGAGCCTCGACCCCCAGTCTCTCGAACAATTCAGGATGACGAAGGGGCAGCTCGATCATTTCTCGGATCTTCTGGATTACGGGTCGCAGACCCCCGATATCCTCGTATCTGATCTTTGGAATGGCCCGGATGGGTTCTTTGACCTGCTCGCCCACGGAAACTTCCGTCGCCTCCGTGACGATAACCGCCTCGGCCGCGGGACTCGTGTTGGTTACGACCAGGTTCACTGTTCGTCCCATGATGTTGATGGGGACGTAGTCGCCACGGGACAAGACCCGCCCTTCAAGGAGCTGGCTGAGATATTCTTCACCACCGACAATTCGGAGCGGCTCGGTCGGGGCTAGAGTCAATCGTTGCGCGATCTTCGCGTCGATCTTCCTAATCGTGACCTTGTCATCAATGGATACACCCGCATTGTTCCTCAGATAGCCGTCTATCCGAACAGTCCCTTTTCCGTAGTCCTGCTCGTGAGCCGGCCAGCAGAGCGCGTTCGTCTTCCGCTTTCCGGTAATCTGGACAACATCGCCAGAGGTCAAGCCTAGGTCTTTGACGACTTTGGGATCAATTCTGGCTATGCCCCGGCCCACATCACGTTGAAGTGCGTCGGCGACCCTCAGAGTGGCAATCTTCTCAGGCATTTTTCAGTCCACCGAAAACAGTTGGAAAGCTTCCGGTTGGGCTAATAAAATCTACATTGGGGAAATGCTAGGCCGTCGATTTCTGGCGCGGATGTTAAAACTCGTGATCGGCAGTTCTGGCTCCGTGTGATTTATACACCGCTCAGCCACTTTTACTGGTGAGGCAGCAGAGTGGGGATGTGTCGCTAGTGTCTGAGGATGTCAAGCGGATGGCTGATCTTCTGAAATCTGGAGCCACGATGCTCTCGGATACTTGCCCTGTCTGTGGTAGCCCGCTTTTCAAGGTCAAGGGTGACATTTTCTGTGCAAAGTGCAACAAGCCAGTGGTCTACGCCCGAGCCACGGGCCCCCAGGCCACAGTATCGCCCAGCATGCTCTTAGAAAGTGTCGAGCAGACGATTATTGGAAAAATCACAGAGACTAATGAATTGTTGAAGCTGGAGAAGGATCCTGAAAAGCTCTCCATTTACAGTAATCTGGTTTTCGGCTGGCTGTCAATGTTGGAAAAAATCCGCAATCTCAAAGGAAATCTCAGTAACCTGTAACCTTACGGTTTACAGAGCTCAAACACGCCTCCATCGCCCAGACTCGTGAGCACAACCTTCCTACGACGTCGTCTCGCTAGGACAACGGTCGCTCCAGCTTGTTGTCCAAGCTCCAAGAGTTCTCGCTTTCTCTCCTTGCCAAGGTAAGACGTACCGGCTTTACACTCGACAAGCACGGACTTGCCATTGCGTAGACACACCAGGTCAATCGGTTTTGACTGGGCCGCTCTAACGACAAAGAACCCGTTCTTGCGAAACATGTTCCTAACTCGGTACTCTAACCGACGGCCCATTTCATAGTTGGACAATTCATCCCCGCGAAGAGATCAACTTATTCTTAAGAAATGTCAGAGTGAGTACAGAGACTAAGCCAGACGGGCTTTTTTCTTTTCCGGCTCACGCCTGTACGTCAGAAGAATGAGAAGAGCGACGACCGCTACCAACACTAGTGTTCCGCTGAACGCGATCTGGTCGATTGACACGCTCAAGAAGCTGCCGAGGACGAGCAAGCCCAGTGACAGAAGGAATGCGACTGTCGTGAGTTTTACGATGTTTAGGAGCTGGCCCCTCGCCCATTCGACTACACGGGCTCGAGCCTCGGTTGAGGTCTCATCGTTTCGGCCTTCAAGTCGTTTTCGCATCTTGTCGAAGATGAGCTCTGTGTTTGAAGCCTCCATTAGCAGAATTACAACCATGAACTGGAGGAGGAGTAAGGCGCTATCTGGAGACGTAAGACCGTAGAGGTCGCCTGCGATTTTTCCCCAAATTATCAACACCAGTAGACTGGCCGATACTGCCGAAGCCATGGGCTTGTTTCTGACAAGCATACCCGTTACGCCGAAAGGAGCGAGGGTTGCTATCAACAGCAATTGCTGCTGGAACAATGCGGCTGGAGGAATGGTCAGAAGAATCCAGGGAACAAGAAGCGCGTGGTTAAGTTTCAGCACAGGCATTATGATCCTTAAACCGAGAACTATGCCGCCACGACTGGACGTATCCGTCTCACCTTCGTCATTACAGCGGAGAGAGGAATATCTCGCGGCCAGTCGATGACGGTCGATGATCTTTCGAGTGAGAGCAGAGTAATTGATCGTTCAAGCATGACCATTTTGAACGCAGTCTCTTCAATAGGATCGTGGAAGGTCGACGGTGAGGCTGGAGTGGGTGACACGATCAACATGCTGTAGCCGGCAACGATTAGCTGTCGGACCCCCTCTCTGATCTCTGGGTCCAGTAGAGAGGAGATTATCACAATCTGTGCGCGTGAGGGCAGCATGCGTCTGGCCAGGAGGTTCATGATGTAGCTCGTGGAGACAGCTGCTCGTCCGGGTTTAGCGGCTGCAAGTAGGTAGAGGATTCTCCGTTCATGTCGCTTTCCGAAGCCAGCTAGAACTGATCCTCTTTCTCCTCCTTGCAGGACCAGTCCGACCCGGTTGCCTTGTCTCAGCAAGAGACTTGAGATCGAAGCTGCTGCGCGGATTCCCCGTTCAAACATCTCGCCTTCGACTGGTCCAAAGAAGGTAACGTCGCTGTCAAGGACCACCATGACATCAGTTACCCTCTCCGCTTCCGTCTCGTTTACTATCAGCGCATTGTGTCGAGCTGAAGCTTTCCAGTTGATCCTCTTAGGGTCGTCGCCTGAAACATACTCGCGCATACTGTAGAACTCAGTTCCTATCCCGAGCACTTTGGAAGGGATTACTCCGGGCCAAGGTCCGACGTGTCTCGGTCTAAGTTGTACGCCTCTCAGACGTTCAGGCCGGGGCATGACGCAAAGGGTCTCAGGCTCGAGTTTCTTCTCCACGAGATAGAACCCGAAAGGATCCCTTACTCTGACTATGAACGGTCCAATCTTATAGTTGGACCGAGGAGGAGATGGGAAGTCGAGGACTAGACGTGACTCTTTACGAGGCCCTATAGAGACAGGGGTTCTGCTAATCCCCTTCTTGAGCGTGATACGCTGATCTAGAACCTCATGAATCTCAGCGTTCATCAAGTTCGCGACTGTAAGATTCCGAACGTATGATTCTACTCGGATGTCTTCGTCCCCAAAGGTTTCGTTGGGCGCAACTTGTCGGAAGAGTTCTAGGTCGACCTTCTCCGGCAGTCCCCAGATGTTAGAGAGGAAGATGAGAGAGGCGAGTCCGAGGACCAATACTCCCATCTGGAAGTCGTTGAGCAGCAGTGCGATTGTTAGCAGGCTAATGGCTAGTGAGAAGTAGACGATGGCCTTTGGAGTGAACAAGCTTCTGCTCTAAGACTTCACCTTAGGGACAGGAATGGTCTTGATGATTTCTTCCAGTGCTTGGTTGGCGGTCGTCCCCTTGGCCCATGATTCTGCCTTCATTATCAGTCGGTGTACAAGGGCTGGACCGGCGACCTCTTTCACATCGTCAGGGATTACATAGTCTCTACCGTGGAAGACTGCTCTTGCTCTGCTTAGTTTGAAGATGGCGAGAGATCCTCTCGGGCTTCCCCCTACTTCGATCTGGCGTTGAGACCTCGTGGCTTGCACAATGTCTGCCACATAAGCTAGGACGTCGTCGTCTACATGTATTGTTTCCACCGTCTTCTGCAGGTCCGTGATTATCTGTGAATCGGCAACTGGATCCAGCAACGTTTCCTCTTGTCCTCTCAACATTCGGCGGCGCATGATTTCGATCTCCTCAGTCCGGTTCGGATATCCAAGTTGGAGTTTCACTAGGAACCGGTCCAGTTGAGCTTCTGGAAGAGGGTAGACGCCTTCATACTCGATGGGGTTCTGGGTCGCGATGACGATGAATGGGTTTCCGAGCAGATGGGTCTTTCCATCGAGGGTCGTCTGTCTCTCTTGCATGGCTTCTAGGAGAGCGGCCTGGGTCTTTGGTGGAGCCCTGTTTATTTCATCAGCGAGGAGGATATTGGTGAAGATCGGACCCTTCCGCAGTTCGAATTCTCCCGTCCTAACGTTGTACACGTAGGTGCCGGTAATATCCGCTGGCAAGAGGTCAGGGGTGAACTGAATGCGTGAGAAGCCGCAGCCCATGCTCATTGCAAAGCTTCTTGCGAGGAGAGTCTTCGCGAGCCCTGGGTAGTCCTCGAAGAGAATGTGCGAGTTGGTCAGGATTGCCAGCATCACTCTTTCTAGGACTGGGTCTTTTCCTACGATTACTTTCTTGACCTGGTTGATGATCTTCTGGCAGGTTTGGCTCGCTTGTTCTACATTCAGCTTTTCCATGCTCCTATCAAGTCGGCTGCTTTCTCGATCATTTTTGTCCTAGCCCGGGCTAGGGGTAGGGCTCCGTATAGAATTGTGTACAGCTCGTCGTCGTGAAGCAGCTCTCTAGACTGTTCTGGGTCGGATAGTGTTCGTCTCGTTGTATCCTTCTCCAGGCCGGTTTCCAACGACACTTTGGTGATCAAGAGTTCTCTAAGTCTTGTTCGGACGATCGTTTCAAAGTACGAATCGCTTGCTTTGGTTGCAATTTTGATTTGGCCGCTAAGGAACTTGACAGGGTCTTCCTTCACCTGCACTCGGGATGCAATAGGGGATGGGATGGTCGGGCTCGAGGATCTTCTTGAAAGGTCCCAAGCAATAATGAGGGCTACTACAATGAGGGGGATTCCCACGAGAGAAATTGAGGGTGTTGAATCCGAGGGTAATAGTCCTCTGATTAGAAGTAGCATAGTTGTGTATGCTACTCCGCACCAGAATAGTAACTCTACAAGTTTCATTTAGCTGTCTAGTTGGATCTTGAGTTCTTCTTCGATGGATACAAGAGATTGGCGAGCGTTTGCGGCATCTTCATCGTTGATTTCGTGGAGGCTGTATCTGGCCTCTTCAAAAAGCTGGGTCAGTTCATTAATGGCGGCTCCTTTGAGCGCGAAGGTCGAGCGTATCGCTTTCTCAAGCTCTCTCGCCGTCTGATCCGGCGAGACTGGGACCCCAAATCTAGAGACGGCCGCGACCATGTACTGAAAACAAGTGATTATCCTAGTCCTAGGGTCTGCAGCCTTGTTATCTATCACTTCGACAGCGTTTTGGGCCGCCTGTAATCCTTCGATCTGCCTCGTTTTCAATTCTAGAACAGTCATCTCGTTTGTTTCTTTGAGGGCGACCCTCACTCCCTCTACAAGAACGAGGCCTCCTACGACGATGAGTCCGAGGAAGGCTACGCTAAACCAGTCGTTCTGAAAGAGCCCGGAAATCGACGGGAGGATGCCTCCAAGCTGAAACGGGTTTGGAAGGGGCGCGGCTGCGCCTTGGATGCTTGCGATAACTGTCGAATTTGTTGGATTGTGGTTGAAGATCGTCCCGGGCTTTTCCAGGAGGACGACTATGGCGACGGCCCACACTATCAACCAGACAAGTATGGAGTAACGCGATTTTGGTTTTCGCTGCTTTTTTTTCTGAGCCATGTTGATTCCGATGAAGCCTCCAATATTTCTCCAGTTCAGTGCTACGAAAATAGTGAGCGCAACTATCATGCCAAGGACGACGACGGGGGTGAGGTAGATCAGGTATAGTAGCCACCATGATCGAAAGAGGAGACTTCCGCCCGTGGAGCCTCGCGGTAGCGACCCTAGAGCGAAGGCGAGGACTATCAGAACAACAAAGTATGGAATGAGGCGCCTTGAGGCCAAACCGGTCTCCGGGCTATTCTTGCGTTATTAGCGATAAATACTTGTCCCATGAACACTGGAAGCTAGTCTTTTACTGCTTCAAGGATGCTTGCTACGTTCCAGAGTTTTACGCGTGTGTAGGGTGGCATGTTGGGGTCTTGTCCGATCTCGTCTAGTATTGAGATCGCGTTCGAAGCTCGGACCCCTATTGTGTTGGACATTGCTTGTAGTGCGTCCATTGCGCCTTTGGCTGATCGTCGAATGTTTCGGGGAGTTGTGTTGTCGTTTGAGACTTCGTTCAGAACGCCCAGAGCTTGTTTGATTCGTGCTTCGTACTCTTCTTTCCGTTTTGCTTTTTGCAAGCCATTTCACCAAGCTCTTCGAAGGGCCTTTCTGGTCCTAGAGGCATCCTAGCCCACGAACGGTTTTGTTCCTTGTCATTAAAAGATTTCCGTGCGAGGCTTTCTCTAGTCAAACTAGTGAGACGCTTTTCCAGGTTCATGTCTGACGTGTGTACCTTGGCAGCAGTAGACGCACTGGCCGCACGTGTCACAGAAATGGTCTGACGAGTAGAGTTCTCTCTGGCACGAGGGGCATTTCCGCCAGAGTTGGGTCGCATTTCTTCGATGCAAGTACTACCCATAGTGATACGGAATGAGAAATATCAATGTTCCATCTTTGATGTTCTTCTCGCCGAAGAAAGGATATAGTTCGAGAACGTCCACAGCGTTGTCGGATTGCTGGCAGTGTCACCAAATGTCTCAGACGACGATCGGTGGCTGGGGACTTTGCACTCGTTTCCTACAGTTCTCCACGCAAGGGCTTCGTTCTCCTTTGACCTCAACACACTTTCCCTGCAGAAAGCTCTCTTTTCCGCGCTCTCTTCGTTACGAGCTACTTCGTTACCTCAGGAGATCACTGTGGCCGATCGGGATGGGTACGAGAGGGGAAGACTGGAGTTCGAGATCGGAATTGGCAATGGTGAAGGGTTCGATATTCTAGACTCTAAAGAGGAGCAACGTCTTCTAGAACGTGTCGAGAACCGGGCGCCGTTTGACATGATAGACGTGATTTTTCATCTACATTACAAGATTGAGGATGGTCGCGGCCATAAGCCACACGAGGATCACTATCTGATGCGACTCGTTTTCCAGGCGGGGATGTTTGAGGTTCTCATTCATCATGTCAAGGGGATAAAGAGAGTAGACCCCGGCGAACTCGTCAAGCTTATTCTTGGAGAGCTGAACTCTGAATTGGGCCGAGCCGGTCTTGCCGGCCTGAACCTAGAATCGGTAGACTCAACCTAGCTTGAATTTTCGCTCGACGATATTCCAGACCGCAGATTCTACTTCTTCTACTGGGACGGTTGCATCGACTATTTTCCAGCCTAATCTCTCGGAGAGCGTCTTGTATGCTTGTCTTACCTTCATGAGCAGTTTTTTGTCACTCTCGTGAACGTCTCTTCTCTTCTGCTTTCTAGCGAACGAAGATGGGACTGGGACGTCGAGAACTATGACCAAGTCGGCCCTGGGAAGACCTCTGTCAAGCGTCTGCAACCAGTCGAGACTGAGACCTCTCGAGACACCGTAGGCTAGGTTTGACGCCGCGTATCTGTCAGCTACGACAAAGTCGTATTTTTCGATAAGGCTGAGGATGCTTCGTTGGTTCTCCCAGCGGTTGAGCGCGTAGAGCATGTGCAATGCTTCTGCCGGATAGTCCCATCTTCCCTGGAGGAATCGCCGTATCTGTTTCCCAGCGGGAGACTCATAGACTGGAAAACTGATACTGGCCGCATGGAGGCCTTTGCGTTTGAGCTTTCGAATTAGGAGCCGAGCCTGTGTCCTTTTGCCGGACTGGTCTATTCCCTCTAAAGCGATAAGTCGTGCGGGCAAAGTGTTCTTCTTGATATTGTTAGCTATTTGTTCTTGTCGAGACACGCTCTTGCGGCCGACTCCTTCTACCAGAACGGCGCGGCTTTACCCCCTGGAAACTTCACACTCTCGCTATCATCAACCTCCCTATCACTGACCGCTGGATCATCAGGTTCATCGACAATAACCCTGACAACCAGCTCCTACTGGGTCTCAGGAAACACAACAGTCACATTGTCAGCAGGCTACCCCAGCATACAGGGCCTGTCAGTGTCGATTAGTCCCTCAAGCATTCTTCTCGGGACGAGCGCAACCTCAACGGTGTCCATCACAACAACATCGCTGACCCCTAGCGGAACCTACAACATCACCGTAACAGGTGACTCGGTACCAACGGGTTCTGCTCCGGGCATGGTTCGTATAGCCAGCCTGATGGTCACGGTGAACAATGCCCTTCCAAACGTGGAATGTCCTGCATCCAGCGCAATAACAAACCCATCTGGAGGGTCGTATACCTACGTCGTCGGATACTGCTATCAGGGCGAACTTCTCTCAAGCACGATATACCCTGATGGAACCGTTGTTACGAACGGGTATGATGGTCTAGGAAGAAACGTCAACGTGACCAAGTCTGGGTCCTCGACTCCAATTGCAAGTCTCGTGTACAACCAGAACGACCAAGTGACGAAATCAACTCTTGGAACCGGACTGATCGAAAACTACTCCTATGACAAACTGTCAAGGCCGTACCTGATCACCGTCACTAACAGCTCCAGCTACAATCTTCTCTCTCTCGCCTACAAGTACAACGTAACGGGAACGGTCAACCACGTCCTTGGAACCGTGATGAGCAAGCCGGTCAACGAGACCTACAAGTTCACGGGCAAACCTGTCAGCCAAACAACGGGTTTGTACTACTATGGAGCCCGCTGGTACGATCCGTCAATTCGTCGTTTCATTAGTCCGGATCCTAAGAAGGGGCATCTTTCAGATCCTCAAACACTGAATCTCTACATCTACGTCGTTGACCAGCCCACTGGGATCATCGATCCCACGGGCATGGACGGCTGCGGCATTCTTTCGGGGTTCTGCAACTTCGTCTCATCAGGAGCAAGTACCGTTTACAACGGGACTGTTTCATTCGGCAACGATGTCGTGAATGAGTGGAACAACGATCCTAAGTTCAGAGCGGCGGTCATTCTTACCTTAGCTACAATAGCCATCGTTGCCACTGCAGGCGTTGCCGCCCCTGCACTGCTTCCAACAATTGCGGTTGGAATCGGTCTCGGGGCCGGGATTTCCAGCGTCGCTTATGTTGGGGGGACTCTTGCAAGCGGCGGAAAGATAACAGCGAGCGGATTATTTTTGGCAGCATCTACTGGCGCATTCTTGGGAGCAGTAGGGGCTGTAGCTGGACCCGTGGGCGGTTCGATTGCAAAGCTTGCAGGAGAGGAAGCAACAGGTGCCCTTGCCAGAGGTGTTACCGGCTCATTGCTTTTTGGAGCTTCAGTAGACGCTAACCTCGCAAGCGGACAGACGGACCCGAAGGTGCTCGCAGCTGAAGGTGTCTTGTCACTTGCCACCGCAGGTGGATCAAGTGAGTTCCTCGGCGAGGCTGGGATTAGCACAAGAGGGATGACTACGCTGGAACAAGCAGATTACTTTGCGCCTGGGATTGGTGCCTTCGGGACGCTCTCAAGTAATGCATCCGCGGTCGTGGCAAATGGGATCGTTGGTGGTGGCTGGGGCGCCGTGGCTGAGCTGGCTTTCAAAAAGTACTTGCAACCCCAGCTATGACCTCTATTCCGATCCTAATCTGATAGGATTGATTGATGAGAAGGAAATGAAAAGGACTGAGGAGACGTGGACTCGTTGAACGATGCTTCAATCAGGTCAACCGGAACCGTTACTCGTGACTCGGAAAGCGTCCGGGCGAAGAAACCAGTCTACTGGAAGATTGTCGTTGCCCTGGTTATCATCGCCTTAATTGGAATATCTGCCTATGCTCTCGCGATTACTCCCACAGCTACGATATTGACGCCGTTCTTCGCTGCTGGCTTCGTTGCATGCGCTGGTTTTGGGTGGTTTTGGATGGGTGTTGATGCGATCCCCGGCAAACGTAAAAGGTCACGAGGATTGCTTCATGGCTGGTTCATCGTTGGAGTGGTTCTTTTTGTTGGGATCATTCTCACATATGTTCCTGTAGTTGCGCCTTTGGGTTACGCTCTTTTTCCAGCGTTCGTTCTCTCCCTGGCCGGAAAACTAGCTTGGACCTACGGGTACAAGAGTCGGATTCTTTATTGTCAAAGATGCGGCACATACAGATGGTTTCACCCTATGAACGGGAATTGGTACTGCAGCAAACATGGCCACAAGTGGTACGATGCTGAATCTGCAACTGTGACCATGCAATCAAAGGAAGAGTAGGAAGTCTCGCCGCTGGAGGCTGAGAAATATCTCAAAGGAATGGACAGTATTCAGATGAGGAAGGGCCTTTTTGCGGGTTATGGAGTCTATGCGACGAATCAAAGGCTATTCGGTGTCAAGAGACTGCGCGCCGCCGAACCCATAGAGATCGGCCGGAAAGGTCCAGGGGACCTCGACATCGTCAGAGAACTTGAGCACCGACGGGATTTTGAGGTTCGAAAGGATGATGTTTCAAGTATCGAGTTGCAAAAACCTCCAGGGGTCTTCAGAATGGGACACATGAGAATTACACTCAAGTCAGGTCAGAGCGTGGAAGTCAAAGTGGGCAAACAGCGCGAGTATGAGCAACTAAAGGATGTTGTAATGGCGTTCTATCCAGAGGTTGTAAGCAGCAACTAGAGAGGAATTGATTTGGATCGAGGCAAATCCTACTGTCCTTTCCAAAGTTCCATTTGTTTACGAAACTGTTTCATCTGATCCAACTCGTCCTCGAGAACCGTTAGCTTCGCCTCTAGGATTCGCTGTCTGTCAAGACGGGTCTCAAGCTCTGCAAGTCTTCCAGTGTAGTTTTCATTTACGGCGAGCGGTAAGCGTTCGCCGAACGTCAGTTTGAGGAAATAGTAAGCCTTCCGATAGACTTCCCGCAATTCTTCGAACTCCCTGTCTGTGTAGTGCTTGGCTCGGGTCCCGGCGAAGTGGCCCTCGATGATCATCTTCTTTTCATGATCAACTTTTGCTTCGTCTAGCATGTTCTCAAAATACTTCCTGAATCCATGACATGTCTGTATCTTCGGGTCCAAGCCGAGGATTCGATTGGCGCTCTGTATTGCAGTCCGAATCGCATAGTAACTTCTTGGGTTTAGTCTCGACTCTGCTGTTTCGTTGATTAGACGGTTGTTCAAACACTCTCGTATGAGACGAACGGACCCTTCCCCAAGGAATGTGTATCCTGCAGCTTTCTTTCCAGTGTAGAATCGTGGCTCTAGGCGGACGGCGACTGGGACGATCCCACTTTCAAGGTCCTCCTTGATGTGACCATATTTTAGCTCCATCAGCACGTGGGACCTAAGACCCGACTCGGCAGCCATCACAACGAACAGTTTGTGATACGTCTGCCTTAGAGAGCCGAGAATAGCCTGGATCTCTGCGCGCTTGTATCCTCGATGCCAGTCTTGTGGGACGTATTGGAGGTTAGTCTTCGGAAGAGTGTAGCCGTTGTGGCTGAGGAAGCTTCGAATTGCTACTCGGTAGCAAAACTGAATAGCGGGTCTGAATTCGAGAGAAGTCTTGTCGATTAGGTCTTGGACTTCGACTGGTTCAACGGTCTTGCACCAATCAAGGAGTTGTTGCGGTGTTAGGCCTGTTCGAAGCTGGAATCGGAGAAGATAACGGGGATATCTTTTCTGAGTCAGTTGGGCCTTGTTTCGGAGCCACCGTTCTACACATGGAGGTCGCTGAAAGTACTGTATGTCTCCAGCTACATTTCGAATGTAACGGGTCCGCTCCGCTGGTCCAACAGAATCTTCAGGCAAAATCAGATCTTGAGAACTGCTACTCCTTCAATCTTGTATTTAGCTCGGACAGGTCATGTGACAGGTTTACGGGCAAACCTGTCGGGGAAATAACAGGTTTGTACTACTAGTTCCAAACCCTGTTTCAGCCGGTCAACCCGACGTCTGAGATGTTGCCAATTGTCGCTGATTCATCGTCGTATGATCCATGGTTGGTTGTTCGTAATAATCCAGGGAGGGTCTCCCGGCCTTGACGTATTGAACGATGCCATCCCTCGTCCAAGGCGTCGCAAGTCGAAGCTGGGTCCTATGTAGTTCGGGTTTCTGCCTGTAGCAGCTACCGGATGGTATGGTGGGATTTCGTTCCTTGCTGCGTAGACTGCCAGCGCGACTGCCCAGAGTCTATCATCGTGGGTCCCGGCGGGATGTGAGAATTGTAGTTGTCCTGTCTTTGAGAGCTGGACTCGCTCGTTGCTCATCTCGTTCATCAGCTCTGGATCTCGGGGGATGTGGAGGAGTCCGTCTTGCATCGAGCGTTTTAGGATGTCCATGATCTTCTGTTTCTCAGGCAGTGATAGGGTGATTCCTAGAGCGTTCTTCACTCCTGACTTGATCGCGTCTTGTACGAAGAATCCGCCGAGACCCGTCTCGTCGATATAGATTCGGGAAACGGTCTGCAGCCTCTCATTCAAGAGGCTGAGATATCCGGTTACGTTCGCGAAGATGGTGGCTTGGGGGAAGGCGGTAACGTGGGTCACATAGATGTGTGGTGTTCGTTTCTCGACGACAGCGACTGCTGATAGGTCGATTTTTAGTGCAGGGTCACACCCTGCGAAGAACTTTCCAGCTCTCTCGAGTCTTCCGTCGATCACGTCTTGTCTCGTGAACGTCTCAATGTCTTCTAGGACACAATTCTCTATAAGTTCACGTGGCAAGTAGGCGTCTTCGTCGTCCGCAAACTCGGCATCCATCTCGCGCGTCCATCGCCCCGGGTCCGTCTGGTACTGTTTCCTGATCCTCTCAAGAAACTCTGGGTCGATGGGTCCGTCCGGCTTCAGCGCTTCTCGGTAGCTGACATGGTGGCGTGAGAAGTCGCTGAAGATCTCGTCATCCGTGGCCATTCCATAGAAGAGTGTGTCCCGGGACCCGGGAGTGCTTGTCGCGAAGAACGGCCCGTTCGTGGTGCTTAGTGTGAAGATGATCGCATCATACAATTCCTTGTCGTGTTCAATGTATGCAAACTCGTCTGCGACGACCATGTTCAAGGTCTCTCCCCGGATCGTGTCGGGGTTGTTTGGCAACGCCTCTATCAGGGACCCGTTCCGGAAAGCCAGCCTTCCCTTCCGTGGGAGACCCTCAAGAACGTCGACTCCTAGGCGTGAGATGAGCCGATCGATCTTGTCAATCAGCTTCCGGCTCTGCCTGAGGCTCGGCGCAACTATGGCTGCTCTGAATCCTCTCTGACATAGCGCGTTGAATAATACGACTACTGCCATGACGAGGCTCTTTCCACTCTGCCTCGACCAACGGGCCAGAATGAGCTTGCTCTTGTCCCGCAGCAGTTTCTCTTGATATTGTGTTGGTTTCATTCCTAGATGCTTGAAGAAGTCGACCACGTCTGTATCTTCGGTGAGAGGCTTGCCGATGGTTTCGTCTCGTTTGCGCTGCTTATCTAGATATTCGAAGTATCGGTTAATGCGGCCCGGAATTGACTCTGGCATTTTGTCAATCCTCTTCTACGTTATCTTCCGTGGGAGATGTCCCGCCGCTTCTAGCTCTCTGAGTCGTCTCTCCAGTTCCTTTGTCTGATGATCCTTCAGGATGTGATTCAAGACTCGAGCCACATTCGCATGGAGTTGGGCCCATCGTTCGCGGCCACCCGGGTCGAGCTTTGGATTGGTCATCATCTCATGGGACATGGAGAGGCTATCCTGAAGCTGTCTGATGAGCTGGGACCGGAGCTCGTTCTCATCCAGATGACTCTGGGCCAACCCTAATCCTGCCCCTTTCCGCTTTCTTGGCTCGTCAGCTTGCTCTCCACTTGCTCCAGATCTCGTCTGAGGCGTCGTCTAGGCCGCGGGTTCAGTGCTTCCTGCCAGAGTCCTATGGATCTCATGACGATGCTGCTGTAGAGTCTTGTCTGTGCCTGATCCAGTGTTCTCTCTTTGGACCCTTCTTCCAGCTTGTCCAGCACGATCCTTGTCAGTCTCTTTATGCTGGCTAGAAGTTCTTCGGAGTTCGAAGCTCCGCTAGTGTCTAACATTTTCGCTCTGCTCACAAGTCTTTCTAGTTCAGGCTAAGGGTTGTATCCGGATGTAATCTCTTGACGCCTGATACAGACCAGATTCCTGTAAACGAAGCGAAGCTGTTGAAGTCGATAAGAATCGAGCCCGAGGACGATACTAGGATTCAAGCAATTGTCCGTCAGGAACAGAGCCAAGCGGCCCTCTCAAACCAGGACCGCCCGAGTGAGGCCTCAGTTATTCGAAAAGCGTTACGCCTCGGCGTCGCACAGCTGGAGAGAGAACGTACCAGGTAAGAATCCATCCCAGTTACGATCTCCCCTGACAACTCAAGTCGTCAAACACTATCTCTTCTTTTTCGTTAACTATTTCCGACTGAAATCGATACGGTATTCTCCAGAGACGCCGCGTAAGATCTAGGCTGCTTGGTGGACCGGGCGGGATTTGAACCCGCGGCCTTCCGGTGTCCTGGCCCTAGGCGTGCAAACCGGACGTTCTTAGGCCCGACCGTGGTCGGTATACCAGGCTGAACTACCGGCCCACGTTCACCGCCTCCACTAGTCGGGGGTTAAATCTTGTTGGTGGGGCCGCCGCCGGGAATTTCACACCTTGCTGGGTGGTTTGAACCCGGCCTCCAGGCTCCAATGGCCAAGGCGATACTCGTCCGCCTTTCAGGCCTGTACGCTACCAAGCTACGTTACGGCGGCCACGAACCCCAGACCAGTCGTGGGAGATATCTAAGTTTGCAAACCACCATCTACCAATATCCGAGAAAACCGACCCGCCGGACCTGTTTTCGACCCTTCAGGGTCGCTTTTGTTACACCGATCCATCCATTTTTCCAGAAATCAGTATACAGGATTTCAACAAACATGGTTCACAAACCCGCAGCCGACCCCCGTCGTCGCTAGGACCCGTGCTTGACAAACGTGCCGAATAGACCAAAAGTGCTATGAAATCCAACGGCACTCTACACCATTTCCTGACGTAGAATGGCAAGTCCAAAAAGAGAGCTGATGATGCTCAGAGTCTTCAGACTCACCCTACCCGCCGCAGTACTCGTATCCCTAACCTGGATGACACTCTTCACAGACTCCGCCCGCCAAGCGGTAATCAACTCACTAGGCGCCAATGCAAACATAATCATCTTCATCCTAGGACTCTTCCTGGTCATAGGATTGTACTGGGTAATGGGCGTCTACGAGCGAAAAATACTATACGAGAATCACCGCGTCAGACCCGCCTTCTAGGCCCTCCCGCACAGGCATCCGGCTGAGACAACCAACACCTAAAAGTCCAGCGCATTCAATCGAACATCATGCGACTGCAACGACTTCCCTACATTACCCTCTGGGCCCTCAGATTCGATGAGACCAGGAAACTCTACAAGGACATCCTCGGCCTCCCCGTCACCGAGGAGAATCAGAACTTCATAATGTTCGACACGAAAAACTCCAGATTGGCATTCCACCGGCTCCCGAAAGGTCCTAAGCTAGACCGTCCAACCGCTGAACTCCACCTTGAAGTCGACGACGTAGACGAGGTCTACAATTCGCTCCAACGGAAAGGGGTCAAGTTCGATGAAAAGCCTGCAGACAAGCCCTGGGGAACCCGGATGGCAAGCTTTCATGATCCAGAGGGATACACGGTTGAGATAATCGGGCCCTTGAAGAAGAGCGAGTCATCAGCATAGACCCGTCTTCTCACCTGCTATCCCTCGTCTTGTAGTAGAACAACGGGCTTTGTTGGAAGACAATTCTGCATGTGGGAAAAAAATAGGGCCTAGGCTAGGCCGAGCACGTTTGTCAGCGATTTCTTGTCGAATCCAAATGGTAGTAGTAGGTTTTCAGCTGAAGAGATTAGAAGGTCAACGTATCTTTTTGAGTCGTAGACCGTATTCTCGTCCACCAGCTCTGGCGCCGTAGCACTTGTATCCTGTCTCTTCCGACCCTCGCTCGTCAAAATATAACGGACTTGTTGTCCTGCGTGAACTGATCCTCCCTCTTTTTTGAGCAACTGTGCTGCGATGGCTTGGGGTACCTTGTGCGAGTACTCTTCCGGGTTCTTGCTCAAGCTTCTCGTAATGACAAGGTCTTCAAAAGAGACATTCCTATCCTGGATTTTCGAAACATATTCTCTAACAGTTTCCAAGACCTGAGGAACCTGGGCCTTTAACTCTCCGGTGTTGTCGGCTTTCGATAGAATCGAAAGCATCCTGGTCTGACATTGTCTAACGATCTCTGGAGTGTCGTGGCGTCGGACGTCGATGCCTCTGACCTTAAGTTTCCCGTCTTGGAATATGCCGTAGTATCGATTCAGGACTTGAGCCTGCTGGTCTGTCTTCGAGTTTAGAAAAACAATCCACTTGTACTGTCCCTCGAAACTCGTCTGAATATCTATGTCCTTTCTCAGTAACGAGCATAGTGCCTCGTAGTCGGCGCTAGTCGTATGGGTTTTTGAGAGCCACATCGAGTCGACAATCCCGTGTACGAGCTTGAAGCCTTGTGACTGGGCCAGAGTCACGGCTTGGTTTAGGATTCTTCTGGAGAACGCGCATGTTGCAATGTGCGCGTCTATCTTGCCGAAACGGGCGTTCTTGAATCCCAGGTAGCCGAACGAGCAGACTAGAATCCATTTCAGTGCCGACTGGCGCTGATCGAATCTCTGCCGCATGCGTTCATCTCTGATCTCGGTCTTTAGCTTCTTGAAGCTCAAGCGTCTCTTGAGAAGAATATCTAGGGATTGTGGAACGATGCCTATCTGCCTGGCACATATGTTGTAGTCGAGTTCTGGGACTCGATTAGGAGAATCGGGGCAGCATTTGCAATTGACTGTTTCTCCACTTAGGTTCTCGTCCCGCATAATAGTGGGATAGAGGCTCGTGAAGTCAATTTCTCCAATCTGATCGTGTATTCCTGTTTCTGGCGCATAGATGAAACCCCCCCGGTCCGCGTTAACAATTTCTCCGTCGCCTTTCCAGTTTTCAGGCTGGTTCTTGTTCCATGGTATCAGTACCTCTCTCTTGATTGCATGATAGAGTTGTAGGCTTGTCATGTTGGTGCCGATCGTGGCTCGGCTTGCGCGCTGGATGGGAGTGATGCATGTTCGTGATATTTCGAACAGTCCTTCGAGTCCGCAGTCTGCACTGAGGAAAGCGTTGTGACTGTCGATGTGGAGCCTGCCATGCAGCCGGGCCGCAGTGTCTCTGTAGAGGATTTTTCCATATGAAAAATAGGAATGTCCTTGGACCTCGTAGACGCGGAGAGGTGAAGGATCGCGGCCGAGAACCAGTCTGTCGAGCATCCCGTTTTCATGGGCGCGTCGCGCCAGGTAAGGGAAAACGAAAGAGTCCCCACCTTTTGTGAAGACGATATCGGGATCTTCGCTTTTGAAAAAATCAGCAAGATCGAGAATTACGTCTTCTTCAACATCTGAGTCAAATGTGAAAACTTCACCTCGGTCCTGTTTGATCTGTATA
Source organism: bacterium (assembly GCA_021323995.1). Classification (GTDB taxonomy): domain Archaea; phylum Thermoproteota; class Bathyarchaeia; order 40CM-2-53-6; family 40CM-2-53-6; genus 40CM-2-53-6. The sequence goes on from JAJPJY010000012.1 coordinate 20,858, forward strand.
GCGCCTATTTGATCTGCGAATGTTTGGATGTTCCCATTTCTTTTAGTCTTGACTTGAAGACTGGTCTTTCTGAGAGGTGGCAGCCTGTAGTCGAGCATCTCTCTCGAGTCCTTTAGGCTCCAGTGGACTTCATCACCCCTCTCGTCAGCTTCTACCAGTGCTAGGGGGAAGATGTCTTTCTGGTAGAGGTAGACTTGTGCAGAGGGAATGTCGACATCGTAGAGGCGGAAATGGGAGTAGCTGTCTCCCAATTGTATTCTGTTGGCAAGTTTTGCTGCTTCACTATCGTTTTCTACTTCTATCTCGAGTACTCGTGATTTTTCCGTATCACTCGGTCTTTCATATTTCTCGACAAACCTGCACTGGTTGATGTATGATCTGCAGGCTAGCTCCTTGAGTTCTCGAAAGTCTCCTCCGACGTGTATCTTCGGCTTCCATCTGTCGATGAGTCTGACGCATCTTCCGTCGGGTTTTTTCAGCCAGACCACCATTCGCCCAGGTTTGTGGTAGAGGTCGAGAATCCAGCCTTGATGCTTCACGTGTAATCATGAACGGGTTCCTCCGTTTTGGACAAATTCAGAAGAGGCAAGTGAAGAATGAACGTGAAACAAGCATAGGATAGTGGCAGGTCTGGAAATCTTTCATACGGCGTTCTATACAAACCGTCTACAGGCTAGTGCTTGGAAAGTGGGAGAATCGGAGAAGGCGAAAGGAACCGGGAAGCTTCCCGATTTTGACAAGCTATGGGACTACTCCCATCCAGACGCCAGTGAGCGAAGGTTCCGAGAGCTTCTTCCAGCTGCTCTAGACTCGCTAGACATTTCCTACCTGGCGCAGCTTCTGACGCAGATCGCGCGAGCTGAAGGCTTGCAGCGAAAGTTCCAAGATGCGCACAAGACTCTTGATCGTGTCGACAAGGCTCTTCCCAAGAGTGACAGTCGGACACTGGTCAGGTACCTGCTTGAACGTGGTAGAGTCTACAATTCTTCGGGAAGTGTTGAGGATGCGAAGCGCTTGTTTCTTCAAGCGTTTGATTTGGCGGTAAAGTCGAAGGAGGAGTTCTACGCGGTCGATGCTGCCCATATGGTGGCGATTGCAGAATCTCCCGAAAATCAACTGGAGTGGAACCTTAGAGCGTTAGACCTGGCCGAGAATTCGGCCGACGAAAGAGCTAGGGGCTGGAAGGGTAGCTTGTACAATAATCTCGGCTGGACATACTTTGATCAAGGCAACTATCAAGAAGCGCTGTTCATGTTCGAGAAAGCTCTAGATTATCGGACGCAGCAAGGCGATCCGGTCAATGTTGGTACGGCGAGATGGTGTGTTGCGAAGACGCTCCGGGTGATGGGTCATACTGAGGAGGCGTTGGAAATGCAACAGCAGCTCTTCGAGGAGTACCAGTCAGCGGGGAAAAAGAGCGGGGTTGTCTATGAAGAGATCGCAGAATGCATGCTGGTGCTAGGAAGAGAGACCGAGGCTGAGGGCTGGTTTGCAGCCGCCTACAACGAACTCTCACGGGATCCGACAGTTGCTAACGATCGGGATCGTCTGGCGAGGCTGAAAGATTTGGGGAAAGTAGGCCTGCAGAGACCTAGTTAGGTCTCCTCGAGTACTCAGTCAATGTTGGGTGATCAAGGACTATTTTCTCTTTGTTTTCTGGAATGAACGGGTGACGAGTGACTGTGAGCTGCGTATACCCATCCTGTTCTTTGACGCTGGCTGAAACGTGCGCTCTAGCATTTAGTGTGTCTTCCATGCTCTTGTTTCTATTCTTCACGTTTGTGACCACGATGATCATATTATGATTCTCTGCGGTTTCTGCGATAAACCGTACGCTTCTCCTGAAAATGTCTAGCGACTCTTTCTTGTCGCGTACGTCGGGGTCGCAGAAGAGTGCTGTAATATCAGAGACGACTGCTAGGCCCGCATCGTACTCTTCTAAGGCTGAGGGCAGCTTGTCCATTATGAGGTTGAATATTTGATGGTGTGTGAATGCTCTGCTTAGATGAATGCGTCCCTGGATCTTTTCAGTCTCCAGTCCGAGGCTGATTGCATGCTGGGAGAGAGTGTACGTGTCGAAGAGGTTTCCCGCGTCTATGAAGACGACGTCCCTGTCAAGGCCTATCGGGGCCGGGAGTAAGGCTCTGACGCAGAATAGGAGAGAGAGGGCATTGGTGGGTTCTCCTTGAAGGTAAACTAGTTGGCCCTTTTTCAGAACGAGTATCCTGTCTATTGTCTCGATCCCTGTAGTGAGATCTGGTTGGAAGTTTGTGGATAGGATTCGTTTCCCTGTGGCTGGTTTGCCA
>JAJPJY010000003.1 GCA_021323995.1 bacterium
ATTCATGCAGTATCGAGTCGAAGGAGAGCAGCTGATCCAGCTGCCGATCAGAACTGTGGACACGGGATATGGGATAGAGAGATGGTCATGGCTCTCACAAGGGTCCGCTAGCGGCTTCCAAGCTCTTCACGGTCCAGTGTTGAAGCATGTTCTGGACTTGGCAAAGGTTAGTGTTGACGATTCTACAGTGGCGGCTTTTACCCGCGCTTCCGCCGTGCATGGATGGTCTTCGATAGGTAAGAACCGAGAATCATACATTCAAACCGTGGCCGACGAGACCGGACTGCCAATCGACGGTCTTCGACAAAGCTTCGGCTCGCTGGAAGCGGCCTATGCTATAACAGACCATATGAAAGCGGCCACTTTTCTGCTCGCCGAGGGAGTTGTCCCGTCAAATGTTGGAGAAGGCTACCTGGCCCGGTTGATAATTCGCCGGGCGGGGAGGTTTGCGAGACAGCTGGGAATCTATCAGGAGATTCCGTCAATAGCTGATGCTCACATCAAACTGTGGGGTAACGATTTCCGATCCTTGCGGGATATGAGGTCGGAGATTCTCGCGGCTCTGGAGAGCGAGATGAAAAAGTACCAGGACACGATCTCCCGAGGATTCGATGCGGTTGTCAGAATATCCAAGGATCTAGCGACCAAGGGCGTTGAGAAGATCACAACCGAACAACTAGTCCAACTGTATGATTCTCAGGGACTGCCGCCCGAGATTGTCAAGGAAGGCGCGGAAAAAGCGGGGGTTTCTGTGGATATTCCTGACAACTTCCTTGGACTGGTTGCGGAGAGCCACTCAAGACCAGCGACCGCTGCAGAATCGGGTCCGAAGGTCGATTTTGAATCGAAGCTGGCGGAGCTGCCAGCGACTCGTACTCTGTACTATGACAACTCGTACAAGACGCGGTTCAAGGCGAAAATCATCGCGAGAGTCGCCGAGAATGCGATAGTGCTGGACCAGACCGAGTTCTATCCACAGGGCGGTGGTCAACTGGCCGATCACGGCGAATTGAAATTCGGCGACAAGAAGGTGAAGGTGGTGGACGTTCAGAAGTATGGGGATAGGATTGTCCACTTCCTATCGGAGCCGATCGATCCGAGCATCGATCTCGTCGCGGGGGAGATTGACTGGGCGAGACGTCAGAATCTGATGCGCCACCACACTGGGACCCACGTATTCCTGGGTGCTGCTCGAAGGGTCCTGGGCGAGCATGTCTGGCAGGCAGGGGCCCAGAAAGAGGTTGAAAGCAGTAGGATTGACATTACGCATTACCAGCAGATCACTCCGAAGGAACGGGAACGGATAGAACGGCTGGCCAATCAGACCATACTGCGAGATCTTCCGGTTAGGATCAACTGGATGGCGCGGGAGAAGGCCGAGGCCAAGTATGGATTCAGGCTCTACCAGGGAGGCGCGGTCCCAGGCTCGAAGATCCGAGTAGTCCGGATTCTCGGATGGGACGCGGAAGCATGTGGAGGAACACACGTCAAGAGAACCGGCGAACTCGGCGTGTTCAGAATCGAAAAGATAGACCGTCTACAAGACGGCATCGAACGGATCATATTCTCAGCAGGCGAGCCAGCCCTAAAACGAATCAACCAGGACGAACAAGAACTCTCCAAGACAGCAGAACTGTTGAAGACTACACCAGACCAGCTTTCCAAGACCGCAACGAGTCTGGTTGCCGAAAGAGACGCGCTAGAAAAAGAACTAGAGAAGGTCCAGGCCAAGGAGCTTGAGACCCGCCTCCGCCACCTCGAGAAAACCGCGAAAATCGTAGGGCCGATAAAGCTAGTAGTCGAAAAGATTCCGAAGCGCCGAGGAATGGACCCGATCGTGATCGCGAACCGGCTCAAAGAATCAGACAAGAAAATGGTCGCAGTAATACTGGAAGTGTCAGATAGGGTCCAGATTGCAGTGGCTGCTGGCGACGAGGCTGTTAAGGCTGGCATCAACGCAGGCGAAATCGTCTCCAACGCCGCGAAGACTGTGGGAGGAGGAGGAGGCGGCCGGCCATTCTTCGCAACTGGCGGTGGGCCGGCGAAGGAGAAGGCTGAGGAGGCATTGGCAATCATTGAGGCGACAATTCAGAGACAACTGTCAATTCCGACTGCGAAAGAAGCTGCTTAGCATTGGCCAAGTTCAACTGGCGCGCACTGGAGAAGAAGTGGCAGAGGAAATGGGCATGGGCCAAGATCTACGAAACTGACCCAGAGCCTCGTAAGCCGAAATATTTCGTCACAGCAGCCTATCCTTATCCTAACTCTCCACAGCACATCGGTCACGCTCGAACCTACACGATCGCTGATGCCAACGCGCGGTTTCATCGAATGCGCGGCTACAACACGCTCTACCCGATGGCTTTCCACTACACGGGGACGCCATTGTATGCTATGGCGAAACGGCTCAGCCAGAACGACCCGGAAATAATCAAGACCTTCACCGACATCTACGGGATTCCCTCGTCCAAGTTTGACAGTCTGAAGGAGCCGAAGAAGATGGCGGAATACTTCCGCGATGACATCAAGAAGGGAATGGTCGAGATCGGATTCTCAGTCGACTGGCGCAGAGAATTCACAACAGCCGACAG
>JAJPJY010000081.1 GCA_021323995.1 bacterium
AAGCCACAGCTATTCCTCTGCCCCTGTATTCACGAAGAACCCCAGTGAGACCCTGATAGAGACTGTGCGGTTCTTTCTTTATCCGCCAGACCACACTTGTTCCTACGTATCGATCACGGTCCTTCGCGATCATGTAGCCCTCAGGAACGAGATTGGGATTCTTCATTTCGAAAGAAACCCATTGGTCATAAGGAGTGTCCGTTGGAGTATCAGCTATGGGCACGTCGCGAAAAGCGACTTGGACAAGATCGTAAAGTTTCTCGTAGCAATGAGGATCGTCCCGAAGCTCTTGCTGAAGGGTCGAGAACGTGATTCCCGCAGCAGACGCCTTCGCCGGGTAAGCTCCAAACATGGAACCGTCGAAGTGCTGCGGATTGATAGTTGATTCCCAGCCGCGCATTTTCTCCCGGAAACCCCTCTTCAACGCAAACGATACTGGACCGATCATGTCCTCCCTTACACCCATCCAACCAGTAATTCCTCCGAGCATCTTCAGATCCTCAACAAGCTTGTCGTAGACCGCGGCTCCAACACCATGACGTTGATAGTAAGGGTCGACCCAGCCGTCAAACCAGAACTTTTTTGGATGAAACATCCAAGGCGGGTTCCACATCTCTCCAAACCCCAACGCTTCCCCGTTCGAAGCGTTCAGGCACGCGTACCGCTTGAAATAATACTTTGACGTGTCAAGGCTATCATCATAAAATCGCCATTCCTCAGTGCTCCTAGATCGTTCCGGAAAGATAGAGTCATAGATCTGCGCCAATCTCCGATAGTCGGACGGCTCAAACTCTCGCAACTCCATCGAGAGTGTACGCTGACTCAAGATGTCGAGACGAGGAGAGCATGCGGTGTTAAACTCTTTCCACTCGTCCATCCACGCTAGAGTCTCAAATTCCGCGCTGTTAATGAGAGACGCACACCATAATCCTGTAAGCCATCCGTATGCAATCGGATCGTGACAGCTTCATCCACGTCCTCTATGCCATCATCCTCGTTCAGTTCGTAGCCATAGCAGTGCTTCTCGGAGGCTTTAGCAACGAATATCTTGCGAACGTCTATTTTCGGGCCTGGGTTGACAACAGTTATCCTTGGCTGGGATCCATGCTCCAAGGACAAGCTGTCGCTTTGCTCGTAGGCATGGCGCTCGGAGCAACAGTTCTTTTGATCCAGCGTTTTCGCGTTGAGACGAAGCTGCGCGATGAGGCGGGCCAGATGATGGGTGGTCTGTCAGCCCAGACGGTTGATCAAGACTATCTCGAGCATTCTGTCTCAGGAGAGAGTCGATCGATCGGAGAAGGTCCGAGAGATGTTCTCGCCGAGCTTGAGAAGATTGATTCTTAGCTCTGCGTCATGACAGTATCTTGTTTTGTCGACCCGCTGCATCCTGAAGTTCCGATGACGCTCTAGCTAGGTTCAGCCACGGGTCAGTCTCTAATGCGCGCACTTTCGTCTCCGAAATGGGCAGGCCATCGTCGTGAACTGCTTGAAGGAACGCGTTGGTTCGGCCTCTAAGCTCAGAAAGCCGTGTTTTGAAGGTCGAGAAGGATTCCCGTTCACTCTCCAAACCTGCCATATCACCCCGTCCTACCAGCTGCAATGTTCCTTCAGCTACTTTTTCCACAAACTCAGTGTAGAAATCCGTGAACTCGTTCACGACCTCCAGCAGGTCATACTCTATCATCATGCTGGTCCGTCTAAGTAGCAACCTGACCTTTTGACGCATTGAAAAGTACCAGAGCTCGAGTGTGAAGTAGATGTCTTTGATCCTCTCGGTGGCTGCGGAGGCCAACTCAGAACTTACAGGCCCGTTGACCGGAAATACGACTCTATCTAGCAGCCTGACGATCCTCTCGTCGCTGGGACCAGTCGCCTTCTGAAAGTTCAATTGGCCAAAATCTTCGACTAGCCTCTCCAGTTTTCGTAAGACGGACGAGCCTCTCCTCTGTGCCTTGCCTGAATAATCAAACCAACTCCACAAAACTGCCAGACCAGTGATTACTGGGGCACTGTAATAGAGCGATACCTTGTTGAGGAGAATGAGCGCCAACAGAGCTGGTTGTGGAGCGAGAAGCAACAACTGCCCTTTCGTGAAGCTCGCGACGAATCGCTTCGTAGCATCTCCTCCCTGACTATCTGAGCCGTCGTGAAATAGGCAGAACGAACTCTACGATTACCCCTACTGTGATGAACCCCCAGCCTCCTTGGACGAATTGAGCTATTCCGTTCGAAGTCCCAAATAGAATGAACGCTAATCCGAACGTTATTGCCGCTGCTGAAAAGGCGGACGCTAGGCTCGCTATTATTGAACCCAAGAAAGTCACGGGCTCGTTGTTTCGATCTCGAGCAAGGGGCGCCGGAATAGAAAACCTGTTAGTAACCAGTGTCGTCACTTGACATCCGCGTATTAAATAGAGGATTTCGAACAGATGGTCTACTCTTGAACACTGGGACACCAATCGGGGCTATCCAATAGCGATGGACCAGCTGAGCGCGCGATTCTTTCCAAGATCCGGACCGGTTCTCTTCCTTCTTCCCATAATCGCTCTAGTGGCGGCTTTGATCAGCAACAGTATTGTCTTTCTGGACTATGTGCATGTGATGACGGGTGGAATGTGGACCGGGATTGACCTGTTCATGGGTATCTTTGGAAGAACTGTAATGATGAAGATCTCACCTCCCTCACGGGTCGAGGTTGCTAAGCGCCTTACCCCTACGATGTTATTCCTTATGCCGTCAATCGCTACCGTTGCAACAACGGCAGGCTACGTTCTTGCATCAAATCTCCACTTATGGAATCTTGGCAACCCATACATCATTGCAACCATCATCGTTGTTCTCGTTCTCCTGGTTCAGGGATTCGGGATTCTTCTACCCAACGAGCTGAGAGTATTTAGAGAACTCAGAAAAGAGAAACCAGATACTGACAAGATCGTCAGGTTATCCATGAGAAACCTGAATGTCTCAGGCAGCCAGGCAATCTTTCAGATAATAATCATCTACATAATGGCCAACTTGGCGTTCTAACTGACAAGTGAATCCTCACCAAAGTCGGTTATTCACGCGCCTTACTAAGTTCCGGTTACCATTATTTGGCCGTTGACCGAATCAAGGTTTACGCTTGCGCTTCCAGTTCCGAAGATCTCAGTGAATGACTTTTGACTCGTACTCCCGCTGCACATTGAGCAGACTATGTAACCATTCAACACGTTCGCAGAGAGTTTGAAGGATGATGATGCAGGGGCAGTGAAGTTTATGTTATCATTTGTGGCCGTCAGGTTGTAAGATCCAGTGTTGGCTAGACTTGCGAATGTGCCGGTAACGTTTCCGTTAGTCGACAACAACGTCGCACTAGCGCAATAGCTGCAGTCGACATAGACGTTCCCGTTAACCGTTGTGAGTACAACTACTGTCGCGTTGATACTGTTGACTTGTACGCCTCCGTTTACATTGGTAATTTGGACAGAATTGAGTCGTAGTGTTGATGGAACGTAGACGTTGATGAATGCGGTGAAGGTTTGAGAGAATAGGAGACCTGCGCTCACTGGAAAAATCGCCTGGAAGACAATGTTTCCGTTGTTGGTGGAGTTGCTGAGGATGATGGATGAGAGTGAAGAGCCGAGGCCTTTAGCTGTGAGGGTACCGTTGATCAGAATCACGGATTGTGACCAAGGAATCATTGTTACGAGACCGTCTACATCAGAGATCGTGAGAGAGTTGTAAGGACCGGTAGGGGGACTGAAGGAGAATGTCTTGGACGAGGCTTGCGCGGTTGAATAATAGATCAGTGAGAACAAGATTCCAACTATAAGAATTCCAATGATGACGATCGAGAGTGTCCAACGGTTGAGCTTTCCCTTTCCGCGATCGGGCGGGTTAACGCTCGTAGGCGTTGTAGACTGTCTCGACAGGTCCAAACGTTCTATCTTCGGACTAGATTGATGCTTGGTCTATCTCTTGCATCTCGGCTTTGGTCAGAGCTAGCTTTGACCCTGCAGTCATCTCTTGCGCTTCTTTCTCGCTTCGTATTCCGATTATGGCGCCGGTAAGTGCGGGATGGGTTAGTTCCCAGGCGACTACAACGTCGACCATGCTAGAGTTGTGAGTTCGCGCGATCTTTCTCAGTGTTTCTCTGACTCTCTCAAGCTTTGCCTGGTTCTCCGATTGGGCGTACCAGTGGTTTCTCCTGAAGTCCTTTGGATCTAGTTTGCTCAGGGTAAAGTTGTCGGCGAGGAATCCTTCTGCGAGTGATCCCCAGCCTAGTACTCCGATGGAATTGCGCTGGGAGAACGGCAGAATGTCTTTCTCGATCTTTCGTTGAAGAGGGTTATACTGGACCTGGTTTGACGTGACCGGTCCAACCTTCAGGGCTCGTTCGATAAGATCAACGGTGTGGTTCGACAGCCCTCCATATCGGACTTTTCCGACGCGAATGAGCTCCTGGAGTGCCAGCCATGACTCATCGATGGGCGTGTTGGCGTCGATGTCATGGAATTGTAGAAGATCGATGTAGTCTGTCTGTAGCCTTTCGAGGCTTGCTTCTACCTCGCGCTTGATCGTGTCCGGCTTCAGGTCCTCCATGGACCCGCCTTTCCCGTCGGGTATCGTTCCGCATTTGGTGAAAATGTAGACTTCTTCTCTCCGGTCCTTGACTGCTTTACCGACGATCTCCTCAGCTTTTCCCCAGCCGTAGAAGGGTGCCGTGTCTATCCAGTTTACGCCCTGATCAATAGCAGTCTGGATCGCTCGTATGGCCGTCTTCTCGTCCTGGGGTCCCCAGTAGACGCGCCAGTTAGGCGTAGAGCCTATCGGTGCTGTTCCGATTCCTACCTTGGTGATGTCAAGGTCGCTTCTTCCAAGGCGTCTAGTCTCCAGCATTTTACCATCCGGATTGAAGCTGGGTTCTGAAAACTGCTATTTGTAGTTTGGACTAGTTGAGTAGGCTCGACTATGGTCCTGGGACCCATGCTACGAGCTGGGAGTGGCAGTGGGGGCATTCTCTAGGGGTCCTGGCGAGGCCCATGCCGAACGGTTTGCATCCTTTAGCGCATGTCCAGTATCCTTTGCTGAATAGTGGTTCTTCTTCGACGAGGGCGCTGGCTGTTTCCATGAATCCTTGTATGTAGGCCCCGCCGATTCGTTGACGGTCTGCGTCTTCGCGTTGCTGTTTCCAGCGCTGTTGCCTGTCTAGATTCTCGGACATTGTATCGGAGTCCTGCTGTCAACGAGTTGATGATATCAGTGATGTTGTAGTATCGGACGGCAGAATTGATCTGTGAATCGGGCGTATTGGACTTGAAGAGCGCAAGCTTTCCGGGTTACTGTTTCAATCTCTCGCGGTAGTGCTCTCGGAGTTTTGCTATCTTTGGCTCAATAACTACTCTACAGTAGGGCTGTCGCGAGTTTCGCGCGTAATACTCCTGGTGATAGTCCTCTGCTTTGTAGAACTCCTTGTAGGGCGCGACTTCTGTGACAATCGGTCTCTTCCAGACTTTGGAGTTTTCAAACTCCTGGATAACCTGTCGAGCAGTCCTTTCTTGCTCGGGGTTGTGGTAGAAGACTGAGGATCGATACTGGGTTCCAACGTCTGCTCCCTGCCGGTTGAGCGTCGTGGGATCGTGGGTAGTGAAGAAGATTCTCAAAAGGTCAGCGTAGGAGAGGACGCTTGGATCGAAGGTTATCTGGATTGACTCTGCATGTCCTGTGTCTCCGTTGCAAACATCCTCGTAGCTGGGATTGGGAGTGTTTCCGCCGGAGTAGCCGGATTCCACCTTAACGACTCCCTTCAGCTGATCGAACATGGCTTCTGTGCACCAGAAGCATCCGCCGGCTAGCGTGGCTACCTCTACAGCCTTTGAAATACTCGCCTGAGAAGGCTCTTTGATCATGACTCTATCAGTCCTTACTCTCAATAGCGTGGGCGAGATATCTGAAGCTTCGTCTCCGATGCCGGGCTCGCGCCAGTCCTCCGTAGATGTCCCGCCTCCGCGAGCGGGTCCAGGATTCCTACGTCTAGCCTCGACACCGTACAGGCTAGAAATGCTTCTCGTCACGCTAGCCATTCTAGTACTCCTCTTCTACTGGCGACTCCTTGTAGTCAGAGATCTGAGTCTTCCCTTGACAATCTTCTGGATTGTCTGGCCCGATCTGGGCTCTTTCATCCCGATCGGTTTGGCGGCGCGGAGCTCAAAGGACTGGCCCTCATGGGGACCCTGGCTATACAATGCGTTGCACACTTTTCTGGTCTGGATTCCGGTCTTCGCAATCTGGAGTTTTGCGACCGGCGGTATCCAGTGGCCCCTACTTGGCTGGGCGGGCCACATTACTGCGGACCGGTCAGTTGGTTACTATCTTCGAGCAACTTCCAAGAAACAGTCCAGCCAGAGCATTGTGTAAACGGACGGTTGTTCGGGCTCGTGCTATTTGGGTCGAGGCAGCGAAGTGAAGGCTCTGGTGTTTCCGGTGCAGACGTCTTTGTGGATTCTTTCGTAGAAGACGCGATCATAGGTTTCTCCGCACTTTTCACAAGTCACCTTTCTAGCCTTGTGCTCCGATTTGAACGGAGACTTCTTCATTGGAGCGTTGCCCATTATGGACCGGCTTACTATTGCAAGGGGTCCTCTAAAAATCCTCCAAAGCGCAAGAGCGTCACCCGGTTGGTGATACTTGTGAAAAGGTCGCCCAGAACGAGCCCTGATTGTGAATTGGGGCACGTGATTTGGCCTAGTGCTATTCTGCGCGTTCACGCGGACGCTGACACGCTCGATCTTCAAAACGCCTTACCAGACGATACTGCGCCCTGACCTGGAGAATAAGCACAATACGGTTTCAACTCGCCAGCCCCATCTCGAAATTCCCTGGAGCTC
>JAJPJY010000169.1 GCA_021323995.1 bacterium
AACTGGTAGAGTGCGAGGATTCCTCCCTGCTTCCTTGCTAGTAGGTAGAAGTGCCGGACTACGCGGTACATCTGGTCGAGTCCGATCGAAATTTCCATCTGATTAGAGAGCGTGTTTACCTCGGCGTCTGTCGCGCCCGTAGCAATGGCTCTGACCTCTGTTCTGAGATTCTCATCGTATGTGTCGAGAACATGTTCGAGCTTTCCAACGATTCCTGCTGGGTCCATGTTTACTGGCTGAATGGCGAAGGATCCTGTTAGACGGTCGATCCGGGTCTCAACGGCTTTCTTGTCGCCCTTGAAACGCAGGGCGGACTCCAGCACACTAGTATGCGCTGCAGTTCGAAGCTTCTCTAGCTTGCCCAGATTCTTCTTAACGCTTACCAGCATCATGCTGGTCTGAATCCGCTGGCCATAGAACATCAGAATGAAGAATGTTGCGAAATATCCGATTTGGATAAGGCTACTGAGGTCAAAACCGATAAGTGCCATTAACTGATTAATACCCCAGCGTAAGATATACGCGTTGCTACTCCGACCGGCATTTCAAACAGCGGTGTTTTCCTCGTGTTAATCATCTTATCGCCTTGAAATGACAGGCATTGGAGACTCTCTTAGAGAAAGCCTCGTTGCTCGCTTGTTTCCCATCCTGATGAAACGGACCTCAACCTCTTCCTTTATCACGTGTCGTGAGAGCGCTGCGAGCACGTCTTTCATCTGGTTAATGTCCTGGGTCCCGATTCCGATAATGACGTCTCCGACTCTCAGTCCTGATTCATAGGCTGGTCCACGGGCGTCAACTTCGACGACCAGAACTCCAGAGTCGGCTGGCAGGTCGTATCTTCGGGCTAATGCCTCATTGAGTGTTGTCCCGTAGATTCCCAGCCAAGGTCTAATCACCCGGCCTTTCTCGAGTAATTGTTGCAGTACCCACTTGATTGTATTGACTGGAATGGCAAATCCAACGCCTTGGGCGTAGGGTATCATGGCAGTGTTCATCCCGATGACGTTCCCGCTGATGTCCGCAAGAGGTCCACCGCTGTTCCCTGGATTGATTGCGGTATCGGTCTGAATCAGACCTTCGAAAATGAAATCTGCGCCTGGTAATGGCCTTCCGAGCGCGCTAACAACGCCTAACGACACTGTCGGTGCTCCCTGGAAGCCGAGAGTGTTTCCTATGGCAAGGGCGAATTGTCCAACTTTGAGCTTCTCTGAATCACCCAGAGCTGCAGCCGGTAAATTCTCAGCTTCTATCCTTACTACTGCTATGTCCGTCGAGGGATCGCTTCCGACGACTTCACCGACGAACGAGCGTCCGTCCTTGAGGTGGACCTGCACCCGGGTAGCGCCGTCGATAACGTGATTGTTGGTAACAACGTAGCCCTTCGGGTCGATAATGACACCAGATCCCTTCCCTTCAACCGGGACAGCGCCATATGCAAAGTTCCGTGTAACACGGACACTATCTATGCTGACTACGCTTAGGCTGAGCTTTTCGACAGCCCCAGTAATCTGCTCTTCAAGCACTGCTAGATTTGACATGTTCTATAGCCCCCAACTTGTCTTGGCGACGGGCCTAATCCTGACATAGAGATAGTCATCTTTCTCTTTTGACTCTGCCTGTCCAATGATTTCCACTCCTCTTGGAGCCCACCTTGTAGGAGAATCGACGTCATCGATCAATAAAGTGACTGAGTTATGTTCCGGTAAGTCATTGAACCGTTCGCTATACTTTAGATTCCAGCCGCTGAGATAGAAGTATGAGCCGTCGAATTCGAACAGAACCGGCATTATGTGGACCTGGTTATCCGAACACGAAAACGCCAGCCGGCCAAGACTCCTTTCCATCAAGTAGCGAAGTTCTTTCTCACTGAACCCCGCTCTCGTCGTCTTTCTCGTCCTTTCCGTCATCATGATTTCTCTGAAAGACCAATGGGCTGATCATGGTTATATACTTGGTAGTCGCATTGGACCAAGTAAGTGTCTATTACTTGAGTAAGTCAACCCAAGTTGACCAGGATCTGACGAAGGAACAGACTGAGGAATGTCTCCTCCTCCATTCTGCATGGAATGACCTCACAAAGGTCTGGACCCTTCCTGTCATCCATGCTCTGGGTCTCAAACAACCTGCAAGATTCAACGAGCTTAAGCGGCGAATCCACGGCATCAGCGCCACTAGCCTCGCGGAGAGATTGACGGAACTCGACCAGAGAAAAATTGTGGAGAGAAAGGTATTCCCTGAAACACCACCAAGGGTCGAATACGCTCTCACCAAGAAAGGCATAGAGCTTCAGGAGATTTTGGGCGTCCTCGCCAAGTGGGTTACCAAGTGGGACAAACAGTCCAACAATTCCGCTCATTCGGCGGAAGAGAAAGGCCGACCGTTAGTACGCGCAAAATAGACTGCTGATTAGCTCGTCGAGGTTGGCGATGGGCGGTTCATCAGTAGATCTCTATGTGATCTTCCTGAAATCCCATTTTGACCAGTTCTTCTTTGATTCTGACACGATGATCCCCTTGGAGCATTATCACTCCCTCCTTTGCCGTGCCTCCAGTAGCTAGTCTCCCCTTTAGTCTGTGAGCGATCTCGTCCAGTGAGTGTCCTGTTTTAGGAAGTCCTTGAATTATGGTGACTGGTTTTCCCCATCTTCGGAATTCTACTCTTACAACTAGGTGAGTCTCGCTCTTGTCCAGCTCTTTGAGAGCAGTGTCGATGCCGAAGTCTTCGCTCAAAATCTCGTTCGAATCAGAAATTGGCAGGTTGGATTAACCCTTTTCGGCTATTTGAACGAACTTGTTTAGGTACTCAGCCAAGAGTCTCCGGTAATCGTTCTCGGTCATGTCCTCACTCAGATTGAGCAGGGTCTTTTGGAAATAGTCGAATTCTCTAGCAATATCTGGATCTACGTGGTCAAGGAACGCTTGACTCGCTTTCGAGGCCCGACCCTCGGTATCTTCGACATGATGTCTCGCCATTTGTGCCATTGCGCGTGCATTATGAGTCATGAGCGACGTGTTGGTCCAGCGGTCCTGCGCGGGTTTACCCGTTATCACGGGGGCGTCTTTGACCCAGCTCTGCAAGAATTCGGTCAGCTGGTCTAGCCCGATCACTGGTGAGTTGCGGAGGGCTTTGAACGTAAGGTCATCCGCGTACAAATCTTGTATGTCGTTCAAGAGATCATGAATGATCTTTTGCTGATAGTCAGGAATATTTGTTCCTATTCGTTCTATTGCTTCTTCGAGAATCTGCGCGTTGTGGGACGGATGATTAGTTGTCATTCTATAGATGTGGCCCATCTCGTGCATCAGCAGACCTTCAAGCATTCCACTTTCCACTGCTCCTCCGGCCACGACGATGTTGAATCCTTGTCGTGTCGGCATAGTGTAGCCCATGAATGGGAGTTGGGGATCTACGGTTACCTTGACATTGTTCGGAATCTTGTAGCCCGCCTTCGCCATTATCTTGGCAGCATTCTCGAAGGATTTCCGGACAAGTGCGTCTGCCTTCTCGTTAGTCTGATTTGTGGCTTGCATAGTTGACATGCTTGATCTGTTTCGACTCATCTGGATTATGCCAGTCCGATGAGATGGTCGATGCTGAAGGCTCCGCCGCCAATGAACGCGAGTGCTAGTGCTGCTATGAGTAGCACTATGTCCAGTTCGTAGCCGCCCATGAACTTCTTTTTGACCTTAGCAATAGAGAACCAAGTTGTCGAGAGCATCCAGAGTGCGGATAGGACCCCAAGAATTGGTGTCAACAGTCCGAGTAGCAATCCGAGACCTCCAAAGAATTCCACGAAGCCTCCGAAAGGTACAAGCGCCGAGGGCATTCCTACTTGTTTCATCCATTCGCCTTTCCTCATTTTGGTCAGTTTCGGATATCCATGGTAGAGGAACAGCGACCCGATGGCCAGTCGCAAGAGAATGGATGCTAGGTCTAAGCTCTGTGGAAACAGCACTACCTTGTTTCCTCCGTGTGGATGATCGTTTTCATCATTACCGGAGCATAAGGTGTCGAAGGATTTAAGGTCAGTAGTCGCGTGCTACTAAGTAAGTAATGCTAATCGTATTAGCTAAACTTCTCTTAACCTCCTGATGCTTGGCTGGAAGTCGAAGACGCAGGAATACATTATTCGAGATCTATTTCTGGAGAGTGGCGTTCGTCAATGTCACTTTGAGACAGTCGTGTCTCAGGGGGTTAGAGTTCGGATCTAGATTTCGATGAAGATCCCGTCTGCTGTCTCCTTGACGACGTAGGTCTTGACCTTCAAGGTTGGAATCAAGGCAAACGATCCGTCGGAGAGATTGAACTTCCACCCGTGCCACGGGCATGTAACCTCGTAGTCTTTGACTTCGCCCTCGCCAAGCGGACCCCCACGATGTAAGCATGCGTTGACCATGGCAAAATACTGGTTCTTGATCCTGAAGATAGCGATGCTGCGGCCCCCAACATTGACAATTTTTGATCCGCCATCGAGAATCTCATCGATACCCGCGACTTTCAGCTGTTGAACTGGTTTCAGCTCTTCGACAGTGTTTAGTGTCATGCTATCGTATGTCCTCCCCGAACTTCGATCGGCGTTTCTTTTCTGGGGGTCGGTCTCGATTGCTTTGTATAATCTGTGAGCCAGTCTTCCAAGGCGCGGATTTGCTGGTTGTCAGTTCCCAGCGCAACAAGTTCTTGTTTGGTCAGGTGAACCGTCTTGAGAAGCAATTGTTCGATGTGTGTTGCATGTGACGGGGTAGGCGGTCTCGGAGAGAGTTCGGCTAAGTATTCGAAGTCCTCTTGGAGATGTTCTATCTGGAGAATTACGTCGCTGGTTAAGCGTGCGATTTCAACATCTAGTACGTTACTGTAGACCCCTAGTAGTGTTTCGAGGTCTGATTGGGCGGTCTTTAGTTTCTCAATGTGGAGAGACAGCACTTCCTTGGGAATGGGCGCCTTCTCTCGTACAGCGCTCGTTATGTCGATGACGAGGGTTACGAGGAATGTTGTGAGAAATCCTACGCCAAGTTTCGCGCGGAGCCGTTCCTTCGCCAGTTTTTCCACTGGGGTCAGTTTCTTCTTTTCGTTGTTGGCGACGACCCTGTCAACAATCAGGTAGGTTACAGGGAGGGTCACGGCGAGTCCGATGATCGCCGAGATGACGCTTAGGGTGATGTCGTCAGCTGTAATGGCCAAGGATAGAAGCTGGTTGGGTTAGCCTTCCATATTTCTGGCTTCCAGGGTCAGTGAGCAGGAAGTGTTCTCGGAAAAATACGGTCCTGTTCCTAAGGCTCGGTGATCTTGATCGCCTGGACGGGGCACTGTATTTCGCAGGCTCTGCAGAATATGCAGTCGTTCTCTCTGGCCGGGTCTGCTTTCCATGTCGCTAGTGGCGCTTTTCCACTATCATTGGTTACGCCTTTGTCCATTTTCTCTTGTTCGCCCGGTAGCTCCATGCGGTCGAAGACGTTGACTGGACAGACGGTTATGCAGATTCCATCCGCGATGCAGATGTCAAAGTCGACGCCAACGGCGGTCCCGTGAACACCGTATTCCTTGCTAACCCCATCCTTCCATTTGATTTGGTGGTCGATGTGGGTTTCTTTGTTTGGCCATCCGTTCGGGAAGCTTGGATCCTCGATTAGTTTTCTGATTTCTGCCATCGCTTGCGTCTTCTCATCAGCGATTAGGGTTGGCATATAAAATCGTTGAATACCAACTCTACACTAACCGGATCTTAGCGTTCAAAAGGGTCTCATAGGCTATGATCTATTGATGTTTCTTCAAGAACTCGGGACCATAGAATGTGGATGCTGAGTCGAGTTCTTCTTCGATCTGGAGCAGCCGGTTGTACTTGCAGGTTCTCTCTCCTCTAGCAGGAGCTCCTGTCTTGATCTGGCCCGTGGCAAGACCGACGGACAGGTCTGCTATGGAAGTGTCTTCCGTCTCGCCTGACCTATGGCTCATGACGAGTCCATACCTAGCACCTCTCGCCTTCTCAACTGCTTCGAGAGTCTCTGTCAGAGTTCCTATCTGGTTGACTTTGATGAGCAGTGCGTTGGCGGCTCCTGCGCCGATGCCCTTCTCGACCCTCTTCAGATTTGTCACGAATAGATCGTCTCCGAGGATCTGGATCTTGGATCCAAGCTTCTTCGTAATCGTTGCAAAGTTGTCAAAATCTTCATCGTGAAACGGGTCCTCGATCGACTTGAGCGGAAAACTGTGTGCTAGTTCTTCGTAGAGTTCGAATAGTTCCTGGCTCGACAACTGTTTTCCGTCGACCGTGTACTTTCCCTCTTTTTCGTTGTAGAAGCTGTCGGCGGCGGCGTCTACTCCTAGTAGGGCGTTCTCGCCGGGTGAGTAGCCTGCTTCCTCGATTGCGTCATTGATTTGTCCCAAGGCTTCTTCAACATTGTCGATGTTGGGCGCGAATCCTCCTTCGTCTCCAACGTTTACTGCGCTCTTCCCGTATTTCGATTCAAGCCTATCGTGCAGGGCGTGGTAGATTTCTGAGCCGCATCGGAGCGCTTCGTGGTATGTCTTGAACCCTGCTGGGATTACCATGAATTCCTGGAACGAAAGATTGTTCCCTGCGTGTTTGCCTCCGTTGATGATGTTCATCAGCGGGAGGGGCAGCAGTAGTTTTCGCCCGTCGGCAAGGGTAGAGTAGAGCGGAGTGTGGGCTGTGTCCGCCGAGGCTCTTGAGACGGCTATGGATATGCCGAGAATCGCGTTGGCTCCAAGCTTGCTCTTGTTTGTGGTTCCGTCCAGGTCTATCAGGAGTCTGTCAATCTTGGTCTGGTCTCTGGAATCGAGACCGATTATCTTTGGACCAATGACCTGGTTGATGTTGTCGAGTGCTTTCCGGACCCCCATGCCATGGTAGCGTTGTCTATCGCCGTCTCTCAGCTCCAAGGCCTCTCGGTGGCCCTTTGAGGCTCCTGAAGGGACGGAGAATCTGCCGAAGCCTCCTCTTGTGTATAGGTCGACTTGGACCGTGGGGTTTCCACGTGAATCGAGGATTTCTCTTGAGACAATTTTTTCGATTTTGAATGCTGAGGCGTCCAGTTTCTTTGGGGCGAGAACGCTTTCCAATGCTCTGACCGGTTCGTGAACGGGTTTGACTCTAACTAAGCTCTTGCTTTGTCTGGCGAGTGTCCTTTGTTGATTGTCCCGTGTTACAGCATGTGTATTCGCGTGGTGGTCGTCCTAATTCTCATAGAAGGATGATTCTTGTGAGAACTGCGCTCGTTACCACGCTCCACGATACAGTGAACTATTGTTTCAACTTCGTTCTTGAGACGATGGGTACGAGTGTTCGTGACGTCGTCTATCAGCGTCTGAGCAATAGAGGTGTTCCAGCGGAGGAGGTTTCGACCCGGTTTGATGAGATGGTGGAGATGCTGTACGAGTCTTTCGGGGGGTCGGCTAGGATAATCGTTTACAAGACAATGGTCGAGCTCTACCAGCAATACGGGATGCGGGTCGACTTCACATATCAGGATTCTATCAAGGATCATATGGTTTTGCTGAGAGAGAGGGTAGTAGCGGACCACATGGTTCCGAAGAGGGCGCAGCGCGATGACTCGATTCTCTTCGATCGACCAACACTGGTCCAAACTCCAAAGTCGACTTCTCACTAGGCGCGAGAATTCTACCTGTTCTACGGGCGGTTTTTTGTCGCGAGGATAAACTGCAACCATAGATTTTGAACGAGAAATACTCGCCGAATAACGCCATTTTCTGGTACATCTGCTGAATCAGGCGCTAGATTGGACGGAACTTCCATTTCATAAAGCGCAAGAAAAGCGCCGACAAAGGGCCTGAAAACTGATTCTATCCGGGCAGATCACGAATCACGCCTCAGTCCAGGCTATTTCCCATTGAAATTCTTCCCGGAAAACCGGTTTTGTGTCGCGAGCAAACGAGCTCTGGGAAATTCGGAAGGGGGTCCCTTGGGTCGAAGCTGTTCTGGGCGATTTTTTCGAGTCAAGCCGCAGTTCTGGCTGTTCAAGTGGTTTGGAGATCGCGTCGGTCAGCGTGCCGGTGAACGTGCAGAATGGCGCTAGGTCAAAACGCGTGCCCTGATCCGCGATCAGGGTTCATTATGTGCCTGTCTCTAATTTCCCTTGGTCCAGAATACTGCTTGAAGTGGACGCCCCTGAAAACATCGGGCGTACGAAAGGCTATGGCGCCGGGAGTGGGATTCGAACCCACGAGGGCTGGACGCCCAACGGCTGACACGTCAATGGCCAATCATGCCCTTTCGGGATCTCGAGGCCGTCGCTTTAACCACTCAGCCATCCCGGCGCAAGCGGCCGCATCACCATACGAGCCTTAAACCATTCTAGCCGCAGCGTCCGAGGATGATCTGGGACCCGGCTTCCATCTGCGGTTCCGAGCCCGGTTGTTGCTCAGTCTTTCTGTTTGAAGTGTTTTTTCCAGAATCCTTGTTTTCTCTTCTCTATCCTAGTGGCGGTCTCTACTCCCTTGTCCATATCCGCTTGGCTAGTCACCGCGTTGGGCGATTGGCCCGG
>JAJPJY010000080.1 GCA_021323995.1 bacterium
TCCATTGTCGAGCGCGATCAGGATTATTGAATTTTCGATGTTAGATGTCCAGCGTTCGATCCTCTGACGATTGTAGGGGAGGCATGCTCCACATCAGGGACTCCTGCGAGAGTCCCGCGTACATCGAAATTAGGGCTTCCATGTCAGAGGACCGGTAGGTTCTGATCTCAACTCGACGCGAGTCCTTGAGAAGAGTGGCCTTAGCGTCGTCGATATGCTTCGAGGTTATCAGCCCTCCTCGCGGGCCGAGTTCTGATTATCCCTGTACTTTCTGAGCTTGAGTCTTGTAGAATTCAGCTAATTCCAGATTCTCTCTGATCTGTCTTTCCAGCTCATCCATTGAAGGGTAGACCGAGCGGTAGATCTCCAGCGGTCCAACGTGGGACTTCACGTGCACCATGTAGGTCGGATAGGCGCCATGGCCGAATATTCGCTTGCTCTCCCAGGAATCCCTCTTGTCGGTTTCTTGATAGTTCACGTGAATTCTCCTGAACTTTACCTTGCCCTGGTTTTCAAGGGACATCTTTGCCTCGAGAGCCTCGAAGAGAGGTTTCTGCTCCTCGCATCCAGAGCACCCCCGGCGTGTTAGGGCTGTGATGTATACGATTCCATAGTCGTTGACCAAAGATGCTATGGCTTCAGTTGCCGTTCTCTTGATCGATCCTGGAAATTCGATGACTTCCAAGCGATTCTCAGTCAATGTTTCCGTCGTGGTCAAGGATCCCACCACATGTTTGGCTCGCCATGATATAATCTAGTCTAGACCAGTTTTGGTCTACGTGCTCGGGATGTTCCAGGGGGTCCGATCAGTAGCAGAGAAAAATTGGGGACGGGTCCTGCTATGGACCCGCGCTCTTCCAGGTGACGGAGAAGCTGGTTCCGTCGCTGGAGAGCGGTGATGGTTGGGCTTTTACTACGCCTGAGTTGGTGACCATTGTTATTTGCTGCACTGACGCTCCGAAGGATCCGATTGCACCTGTGGTTCCGCTGATCGTTGCATAGCACGTGCTAGCGATACCTGTGTTGTCGGTCCCATATGAAACGGTCCCAAAGTTTGCAAGGGGCAGTATGCCGCCGCTGGAAGAAGGTGCTTCGGCGATCCATTCCGCGGATGACCGTTGGGCTCCTCTGACTCTTGCGGACGTGCTAGAGGATTGGCCTGTCGTGGTGTCCTTGATGGTAACGACAAACGAACGTCCGCTGAAGGATGCCTCGGCAGAGATGTGGTCTCCAGGATGAACATTGAGGCCGCTTATCAGGAAGGATGGGTGCGGGTAGAATTCGTACCACGCGTAGTACGTAGGTGCACCGTTTTGGCAGTCAGAGTCTGTCCCGGTCTGTTCGACAGTTCCCGAGTTGAAGCCGTCTATTCCCACCCAGAACGATGAATACTGATTAGTGTTTGGGCAGGTTCCTTGTATGGTTGGTACGATCCAGGATCCTTTTACATCGCTCACGGATCCTGAAGATCCAGTGACTGCGAAGCCGCTCCAGTTTGTACTCTGGCTACTTGCGTCGTGGATGCGTGGCGTGAGAGTAATCTGAGAGGTTGGAAGAGCTGCGGCGCTGGCTAAGAAGGAGAGCACGATGAACGCAGCTGTTGTTGTATGCATGGCAAAATGGTTCGGCAGTTTCATTTTCAAAGAAAAGGTGGGCAAGGGACAGCGAAGATAAGACTTGTGGAAATGGTCCTGTTGACCGAAGAGTCTAAAGCTCTACTGTCGACCCTTTGTTGCCCAGCTCGACTTTCGTCAGGTCTTTGATGAACAGTCGATATAGCTCGGGTTGTTCCGTGTGGATGGGTAAGAGTCGTTTCGGAGCAATCTCACCGATAGACTCTCGGAGTTCTGTTGGCATCATGTGGCCTGAGCTGTGAATCTGGTACATTGGGAGTCCGAAATGATCTAACCAATTGATGAATCGTTCGTGGTCTATCTCCATCTCTTCATTGAACGGTTCCGAGCTGCTATTGATGAACGCGCCTCCTGGACCGGGCTGAATATCCAAGACCTCGTTCATGTCATAGGAGCTTGAGGCTAGGATTACCTTGTCTTGCATCACGCGAACATCCTTGGATGTCTTGACATTAGTTGCGCCGAGTATGTCCTTCTCCCAATGATAGTACGTCTTCTTCGTCTTTTGATAAACAGCAATGTGCGGGCTATTGAGAACATCAGGGGTCTCCAGGTTTTTGTCTTTCGAAAGGGCCCTAAGAAGGTAGGCTTGTTTCATCGACAGGGCTAGCATCCTGTCGTTCTTCTGAGCAATCTCGTGGAATGTTCTAAGTCGATCAATATCGCCGGTCGAAAAACTGGCAAGAGCAATGCCCTTCGTCTTCTTGACTACGTGATCCGATTTCTCGAGGACCTCATGTTCTGTTCTAAGATCGCCCCTGACGAGGTTGGTTCCTTCACAGAGAAACAGCTCCGGCTCCGAATTCTTTGCCGCCGCGACAAAGTCGGTTGTGAGATTTGATTTGGTTCCGTGTGCTCGAAAATCTCCACTATATGCGATTGTTCCTCCGGAGGTATGGATGAGGAAGCCATAGGATCCTGGCACGCTATGGTCAACATGTATTGGCTCGATCTCAATCTCTCCAAACCTGATCTTGTCGCCAGTTCGAAAGGTCTTGAACTGTAATCCCTCAAGATCATTCTCGAAACCTTTGGGACGCATTTCCGATAGGGCCCTCAGAATGGCGAGCGTGGTCTCTCCACAGTAGACAGGAATTCTCCTGTTAAGGAGGGAGATGCACATCGAGTGATCAATGTGGGAGTGGCTAAGGATCACTGCATCGACGGGAGGCTCTCCTCCATCTCGGTATAGATTATGAATGTCTGGGAGGATTCCGAGTGAGATTTGTCCTTGGCCGTCCCGTGGAGCTAGGAAGGGTTCGGAGAAAAACTCGCCTCGTGCACCTAGGCTCATACCGAAATCGAGGAGTATTCTGGAGTCTTTGTCGCGGACTAGAAACTTGTTTCCGCCGATTTCTCCGACGCCGCCGAGCAGTTCGATTTCAACCATCAGTTCGACCAGTGGAAGAATCAGCGAGACCGACTAATGAGTTAGGATCTCCTAGGATGGTGTTTGACCTGTAGGACATACCTCGTTGTTCCTTTTGCGTCCCGCTGAATTATGACTCTGTCGCCCGCTTTCAGACCCGGGGTCTTTAGAAAATAGTGAGAGTGAGGCTCGTCGGGTCCCCTGCAAGAACAGGGATACGATTCGACCCTGGCCTTCTTGGGCATTCCGTTGTGGATGAGCTTGAATGGTTTCCCTTCGAGTGGGAAGAAGGAGAGCCGGTCTTTCAGTACAAGCACGAAGCGTTTCTGTTCCTCTTCCGAAGTGATCTTCTTCGTGTAAACGTCTTTCTGCATCAGGCTCGACTGTTTCTTCCAGGCGTGGCTTTTGAACCCTGTGCTGTATCTTTGAGCATTTTTCGACAGATCACGATAGCTTTTCTACCTTGAACAGATCATTAGATAGTCAGTCTCATGTTCTTCGTCTTAGACTGGATCAACTGGGTTGTAACGCTCTTCTCTGGCAACCCCTTGCTTCTAGTATTCGTCCTAGGACTGGTCGGCAATATTCTACCATTCGTCCCGACTCCGTCTCTCCTGCTAACTGTTGCTCTAGTCACCAGTCCTGGATCTCCGTTTCAGGGAATCGGCATCATCGAGATCGCATCAATAGCTGCTCTGGGAGCTTGTATAGGAAAGCTCGCCAGCTACGCTCTCGGATACGGAGCTAGACGAGCCATTGGTAAGACGGAGAGATTCGACTCCCTCCGGAAATATCTTGGAGGAAGCACGTTTCTCGTGGGCCTCATCTTTGCAGCCTCACCTTTGGTGGACACTGCGTTCATTCCTCTAGGGATGATCCGATACAGTCTTCCAAAAACGCTCATTTCGCTCTACGTTGGCAAATTCATTTGGATTCTGTCAGTGCTCTATTTTGCGCGACAGCTTGGACAATCTATCGTGCAATCTTTCGGACAGGAAACCTACACGAGCATTCTCTCGGTTGCAGTATTGGTTCCAATCGCCTATTTCTTGATCGGGGTGGATTGGGAGAACCGACTGTTGGGCAAGAAAGATACGCGGCGTAATCGCATTATTGCTAGGATCCGAGGCTACTTTTCGAAGGGAGATACAAGTGACAAAGCATCAACTGTCACCGGTTAACATGCTTGAAAACTCGTAAATTCATCTAGAGCCTTGACAACGCTTGCGTCGACTGGGGAGAGCAACTAGTTTGAAGCTTCCCGAAACCTACAAAGGTCTTCGATGCAACGATTGCCGCTCTATCTACGAGGACGATGCTCCTCGTGGAAGATGCCCAAAATGCTCCGGGCTTCTAGATACCGTATTCGACGAAGACGCCCTTACCGAATACTCACCCAAACAACTCACCGACGAGGCTCAGACGATGTGGAGGTTCAGAATGTTTCTGCCGTTCAAGCGAAACGTCGATCCTGTCACAGTAGGCGAGGGCGGCACGCCTCTCCGGCGCGTCAAAACCTTCTCAGCAAGTGTCTGGGTGAAGGACGAGACCCGGAATCCTACTGGAACCTTCAAAGATAGAGGTGCGTCGGTGGCCATAACTCGACTTTCGCAATCCAACGTGCAAAAACTGGTCATGGCTTCGGAGGGAAACGCAGGCTGCTCCTTTGCGCTGTATTCTAAAATGGCTGGAATACGGTGCAGAGTCTATCTTCCGAAGCAAGCCAATCCGATTAAGGTCCAGTTGACAAAGAAACTAGGCGCCAGGCTTACTCAAGTCCCCGGAACAATCGGCGACGCAGGACGACATGCGTCTAAGACTGCAGCGAAAACAGGAGAATACAACGCCTCCACATTTATCACGCCTTTCCGCCACGATGGCAAGGGAACTATGGCTCTCGAAGTGTCTGAACAGCTCAATTGGGAGACCCCGGACTATATCGTGTATCCGGTGGGGGGAGGAGTAGGCCTCGTTGGAATGTGGAAAATGTTCAGTATCATTCACAGGCTCGGCTGGATCAGAAGGAAGCCTCGAATCGTCGCTGTCCAACCTTCTGGATGCGCGCCAGTTGTTGACGCTTACAATCGTGGGAAGCAAGAAGTCGAAGAGTGGAAGTCGCCAACAACGATCGCGAATGGATTGAAGATTCCCAAACCACTTGCAGGCAAATGGATTCTCAAAAGCCTTCGAGAATCCAAAGGACTCGCTTTGAAAGTATCTGATTCGGAGATTCGCTCCACGATGAGGAGGCTCGCCGGAGGCGAGGGCATGTTGCTGGAACCATCAAGCGCTGCCGCATTTGCGGCCATCCCGCATCTCTATGCAGAGGATTCTGTTGATGAGGGCGAAACCTCGGTTGTTATCGCTACGGGATCAGGGTTGAAGACCTTGGAACAGTTCTGATACAAGCGCCAAACTCGACGGTTTCTCAAAGCGTTAGGCTTATTGTTCGGTGAGTGTGAATCTAGTACTATCCTAGTGGAGCATTTAGACGCTGACTATCCAGGTTGACGACGCGGGCGTGGGAGATCTTCTCTTCGGAGCGATTGTAGGAGCCCACCGAAAGGAGACCGACGAGTTTCATTACGACGTCATCCCAGTTGCTTATTTCCAGAGTCCAGATTTTCGAAGGAAGCTCTACCTGAAAAAAGCGACAGAGTTGACTCTCCGCCTTCTCGACGAGATGAAGCTCGGGTCTGACGAAGATATCGAAATATGCAGAAGTTTCCTCTTTGACGAAACCAGGCCTAGGCTCGCAGAGCAGTTTGGGAAGGAGAGAGTGAAAGTTTCCGTCATATCTGGAAAGGCCCAGGACAACGTAGAGACCGCTTATCTTGACGAGATCAGAAATCTAGGCTATAGCCCCTTGGAAGATAGGGATGAGAAAAGGGCGCGCAGTTTCTTTCACATGCTTCGCTGGCTCAAGAGCGACCCGAACAGGCTGAAATTTGCAAAGACTGGTTGGCCTCGATTGCGCAGGTACATTCGGGTCTAGTCGGAAATCAAGTCACTTGCCCAAAGTGCCGTCCCTAGGGCGAATTTTAGTTCACAATAGTGACATTGCGACTCGGGTAAATCGGTTTTCAGCAAAAGGTATACTGTTATAGACAGTAGCAACTCGATAGCGATGGGCGTCCTTTGGGGTTTCTGGAGATAATCGTCGCAGAAATGCTTCTTGTTCCAGGCGTCGAGACGGACGATGCTAGCCGGGACGACTTTGAGCTTCGGATAGGAGGCAAAGCGTTCGCTCATGTTCACAAGCCAGACCGTATCGACATTCGTCTACCGCCTGACGTTAAGGAGAACGTGCTGGCTCGGGGATTAGCATCAAGGTCGCCCGAGCCTCATGATCGAGAGGGCTGGGTAGCCCTGAAGCTGGGCCAGAACCCGCAGCTGCCTGCTTTGACGAGGCTGCTGCACCAGTCTTACAGGTTTACCTCGACAATGCTGTAGGAAAGATTCGAGAAAGCTGGTGATTCTTTGAATGCTCTGTTCACTTAGCCCGTGATGGGACTAGGCGCCGTCTAACATCACTGGGTCTCCGGCTGTTACGGGCCTGTTTTCTCTTCTTGTTCTTCCTTCTCTGCCGCTTGTTGCTCTGTGAATGCTGGCTCTTCTTTGGCAAGATCGTCCTGCAGACTCGCCAAACACCACTATTTCTGGCTTGGAATACTAGTCGGAGAGAACTATGCTGTCTGGAGAGTTGCCTTGGATTCCTTGTCGGGTCCTGGGTTCCTAAGTTCCTTCCAGGTTGAACCGCATACGTGACAGTTGTGGTATCTGTATTGTCCGGTCTCGCCGGCTGATCGAGTGCAAGGACCCGTGTGGCCACAGACAGGGCAAGTGTGGGTTTCCGCGAGAACACGCCCCATTACGATCCTTAGCTATGTATCTGCTATTTTAAGAAATAGGGTTACTCTCATGTCAGAAATAATTCTACTGGATTAACTCGCAAGAGTGTGGATAACCTTCTTAGCTTGACCAGTAGATGGGGATGGAGAACCGCCTTGGAACCAGCGCGCGAGGCAGAGGAAGAAGAGATTGATGTCATATGGGACGAGAACGGCACAGCCAGATACAGGATTTTGAAAGATACAAGGGTAGTAGACTTCGACGGACACAACATTGCGTGGCTTGACGAAGAAGGAGACGTCATCGACTACGACGGGCGTCATCGAGCGTTCTACGAAAACGGGATCTTGCGAGACCTTGAAGGCGCTGTCGTCGGCTTGGGAAAAGATCCGAACGGGCCCCACCCAGTTCTTCCCAACAAGGGGTTGATTCCTCAGGCGGTCAAGCCTACGGCGGCTCCCAAGAAGCCTAAACCCCAGAAGAAAACGAAGAAGCCGCA
>JAJPJY010000015.1 GCA_021323995.1 bacterium
CATCGTAAGCGCATCTCACCGCTTCTAGGGCGTTGGAAAACTCGACCAGGAAACCGTCTCCGATCGTCTTGATCTCTTTGCCATTGTGTCTCTTGAAAATGGGCCGAAGCAATTTCCTATGTTTCTCAACCAGTGAAAGGGATAGCGACTCGTCCCGTTGTCCCAGCGCAGTGTATCCGACCATGTCGGTGAACATGATGGCTGCCAGTTTTCTCTGAGGCTGGAAACCAAAATCGGCATGAGGCATGTCTAGATTCCCATCTTTTCTAAGATCATAGAGAACCGCTCTTCCCCGCGAAGCGAGTCGTAAACGGGGTCGACCTTTAGGTACACCAGGAAGCTTCTCTCCTCATAGGCTTTTTCCAGCCAAGCCAACGCCTTTTCTCGTTCTCCCAAGGCTGCATGGATAACGGCCCTCCCGTATGCTGGGACGTACTCGTCCGCCGCAATTCTATCAAGGTCGTCCAGTACTTTGACCGCATCGTCTCTTCTGCCAGCTCGCGCGTAGATATAGCCCAAGTCGTCCAAGATGAAGACGCTTCTCCCAGAAAGTTCTATTGCCCTTTCGATCTCAACGATTGCCTTCTCGTTCATTCCCTTCTGAGCGTAGACCTCCGCGAGACCTTTGTGAGCGATTGGAAAGTTGGGGTCGACATTGAGAGATTTCTTGTACTGATCGATGGATTCATCGTAGCGCCTCGCCAAATAAAGATCCTTGGCTGCGTCAGTGAGTATTATCATCGACAGCGGATCTAGATCTACAGCTTTCTTCACTTCTGCGAGACAATCGTCGAATCTCGCGTGGGACATGTAATGAGTAGCGCGCCAGAAGTGCGCTGTGGCATAGCTCGGGTTCAACTCTAGAGCACGGTCTAGTTCCGAAGCTGATCTCTTCCAGTCAAAATAGAAGTTCATCAGTACTTGACCTAAAGATGCATGGGGCTCTGCGAGGTTTTCGTCGAGTGACAGTGCCTTCTCTGCCAATTCCTTTGCTCTTGGAGAGACAACTGTGGCGCGACGATATGCATAGTATCCGAGTATGCTGTAGCAGTCAGCCAGCCCTGCGTAGGCGAGGGCATAACGGGGGTCTTTTCCTATTGCTTCTTCAAAATACTTGATTGCCCGGGTCAGATCGTTTTCCGATCTCAGATTCCACCGGTTTCTACCCTTAAGATAGAGCGAGTATGCCTCTGGGTTCTGGGTCTGCTGTTGTTGGAGGGCTGAGCTTTCTCGGACTCCCAGCCTAAGTTCCAATGCCTTCGCGACTTGTTGAGCGATGTCGCTCTGGACTGAAAATACATCTTGAATGTCCCGGTCGTAAGTCTCGTTCCAGAGCTGATCTTCGCTGTTAGCGTCGACCAGTTCGACAGTTATTCGGACTCGGTTCTTGATTTTTCTCACGCTTCCTTCAATGAGCGAACCTACTCGCAACTCCTGACCGATCCTGCGGGCTGTTGCTCTTTCTCCCTTGAACTTCATTGCTGAAGTTCGTGCGACTACCCTGAGTCCTTTGATCTTTGAAAGAACTGTGATCAGTTCATCTGTCATGCCATCGGAGAAGTATTCGTCCGCAGGGTCGGGGCTTATGTTGGCGAACGGCAGAATTGCAATTCTTCTTGAGTCATGGTCATTCGACGAGCGTGTCCTTGTCTCATCCCATGGCATCACCATCCTGTAAACCTCTATTGACAGGTTCACATTCTTGAGTGTCTTGAGTCCCAGGCTAGTCAGCGGTAGCTCAAACTTGTTCTGGACCTGATCATAGACTTGACGGGTGAGGCACACGCCACCGCTGTCTGCTAGCGATTCTATTCTTGACGCGACGTTGACCGCATCGCCCGAAAGGTCGCCGTCAGATTCCACAACGTCGCCTAGGTGAATGCCAATCCTCAACTGGACTCTACGTGCTTCAGGTCGAGAACTGTTTAACTCTCGTGCAGTTTTCTGAGCGTAATAAGCGCATTTTACGGCGTTGAGTGCACTCGGAAACTCCACTAGGAATCCATCCCCCATTGTTTTTACTTCTCTACCGCCATGCCTCTTGAATATAGGACGGAGCAACCCTCTCTGTTCATCCAATACAGAGAGTGCTAGTGATTCGTTTCTTTGACCTAGGGCCGTGAAGTCGACTAGGTCCGTGAACATTATTGCAGCGAGTCTACGCTCGCCCTGTGACAACTGGGTCCTCGTCGATAGTGCCAATCGGAAGCTAAAAACAGTTTATGGGTTATAGCAAGACGAGATGCCACAATCTGAGTTACGCAGGTTTCTCGCTCACAGGCCTCTGCTGTCCTTTTGACAGCCCAATCTTTCGTTCCATCTCCAGCCATCTGGGGCCTTTGCGGAATTCGGCCCACCAGGGGTATTCGCTGAAGTAGAGCAGAAATCCATCATGTTCCTGATATGCCTGTTCAAGCCAACGGAACGCCTCGTCGCTCTCGCCTAGCTCAAACTTGACAATTGCGACATGCGTTGGCGATCTATAGTTTCCATCTGTTGACTCCGATTCGATCTCTTCAAGGAGCTTGATAGCTGGCTCTCTCTGTCCTGCTCGTAGGTACATCGAGGCCAGACCCATCTTTGGAGTATTATTTCCAATTCTTCCGGTCTCAACCGCCTTCTTCGCCTCTACGATTGCCTGTTCCATTTCTCCCGCTCGCTCGTGAGTCCAAGCTTTCCAGAAGTGTGCAGATGCAAAATCAGGATCGATTTCGAGAGTCCTCTCGAATTGAGCTATTGCTTCCTTATACCTGCCTAATTGTAAACATCCTATTCCGAACCCTTGACTTACAATGCTTGAATAAGGGTCCAGTTCGAACGCTCTCTTTGAATTCTCGAACCTTTCCTCGTTTCTTCCCAGCTCGCCTAGCAATATGGAGTACCAAAGATATGCCATGGCGTAATTAGGCTTGAGCGAGATTGCCTGCTTTAGCTCATTTTCTGCCCCGGCGAAATCCCATTGGAAGTGGAGGACGAGACCCAGCGACGCGTGCGCTTCTGCCAGATCGTCATCCAGCTTAACAGCCTTCCGCGCGAACTCGAGAGCAAGAGACCCTGCTTCTCGAAAAGATGCCCATCCCCGGTCTAGTTGTATCTGGCAGCAATCCGCGAGACCCGAATATGCTAGGGCAAAGCTGGGGTCAAGTCTGATCGCTTCTTGAAAATACCTCATGGCTTTCCGGACGCCATCTTGAGTCCTCTCGTTCCAGAGGTATCGTCCTTTTAGATAGAGTGTGTACGATTCTGAGTTGCGGGTAGGTATTTTCTCAAGTGCCGCCTTCTCGGTCGAGAGGAGCTTCACTCTAAGGGCCTGTGCCACTTGACCCGCGATGTCGCCTTGTATAGCAAAAATGTCCGTCAGGTCTCGGTCGTAGCTTTGTGCCCACAGATGCTTGTCATTCTTGGCATCGATCAGTTGCGTGGTTATCCTGACTTTGTTCCCGGCCTTCCTCACGCTTCCTTCCAAAAGTGACCCGGCTGACAGTTCTCTGCCAATGTCTCCAATTGGCATAGTCGTATCCTTGTAACGCATAACCGAGGTCCGAGAAATAACGCTAAGCTCCCCAATTCTAGAAACGGTCGAGATGAGTTCTTCGGTCATCCCATCGGCGAAGTATCTGTCATTAGGGTCCGAGCTAAGATTGGCAAAAGGCAGTATCGCTATGCGACGCGGATCAAGCGCGGATTCTCCGGACTGAGACAGTCCTGTTGGCACTTCCACCTTGTAGAGTTCGACTGGATATCGGATGTTCTTAAGCTCGCGCGCTCCTAATTTCACGATTTTGTAGTTCACTTTTCTCTCGATCTGGTCGACCGCCTGCCTTGTCAAGCAGATTCCTCCCGCCTCTGCCAACGGTTGCAGTCTTGAAGCTACGTTGACTGCATCGCCAAGAATGTCTCCGTTTGAATGAACTATATCGCCGACATGTATTCCAATTCTAACGAGGATTTTATGGTCCTGCCTGCGATCCTCGTTCAAGTTTCGTATCTGAGTCTGGGCTTGGACCGCACAGTTGACAGCCTCCACAGCGCTGGCGAACTCGACCAGGAAGCCGTCGCCCATCGTCTTCACCACTCGTCCCTCATATTTCTCAAAGACTGACTGGAGGATTTGCCTATGTTCGCCGAGTAACTTCAGCGCCTTTTCCTCGTCAAGCGAGGTTATCGAAGAATATCCCACGAGGTCGGTGAACATGATTGCAGCGAGTCTACGCGCGCGCTCTGGCAAATACGTCCTAGCCCCCGGGTTGGGACAGCGATAAAATTGTTAGTCCAAGAAGCTACTCTGGTCTAACATCAAACTAGCCAGAGGCTCTGTTGGAAGACCATTCTGATAGTATACTTCCGTTCCCTTCCACGCTCATATATCGAAAACTGCGCGAGGAAGGTGGGTCAAATCGATGGATTTTGACAGGTTCATTATCGGATTATTGATCTTGCGTCCTGACGCGCCGAAACTAAGTGAAGAAGAAGCGAACAAGCTTCAGGACGCCCACATGGCACATCTCGCGAAGCTTCACGACCAAGGCGTTCTGCTGGCCGCAGGTCCAATCCTCGGCTCCTCAGATAGTGACCTTCGCGGGTTAGAGATCTACATAGGCTCATTAGATGAGGTGAAGAAGTTGGCGGATCGAGACCCTGCAGTCCTGGCCGGACGACTTAGGCACCGTTTTCTTCCCTGGATGGTCCCAGGAGGCGCGCGGTGAGCTTTGCTCACACTCGATTTCCGCGGTCAATGGCCGAAGTCTGATTTGCAAATCCTTCCGCTCTTGAAAGCCGCAAGTAGACGAGATTCTGCTATCAGGGTAGCGGAAAATTCGTTAGAGATGAGGGATCTTCTTCCCGATAGCAACGCGACGAATTCAGACGACTGCAAATGGCGGCGGTAAGATCAGGATACAAGTGATTTGGGATCTATGACTCGATTGACATTCTGCTGTGAATATTGAAAATGTTGGGTCGTCGAACCGATGCTAGGGTTCAGGGTCAAGTAACTTTTTCTCCAAAAATCGTAGGGATGAGTACGTCAAGTGAGAAAGTGGGAGAAACCGCTGACATTTTAGGCGAGGAATGCCAAAATCGTCACAGGTTTCAAGTTTCTCTATAGAGTACAATAGGCTTATACGAAGACTTGCACATCTAAGCAATGGTGAATTCAGGACGAAGGCTAAGCCGAAAAAGAAGAGCAAGAAGTAGAATCTATTTCTTTACAGATATTTCTACTTCGAACTCCTAATCATTTCTTCTCCTCCTCGGAGGAGCAGGCTCGTATGTTGCAGAATTTTTCGTAAATCACGCGGGTTTGTAGTCGAGCAGTGAAAGGATGAACATGGCATGAGACCATGCTAGCGGCGATGCGGATATCGGCTCGCCATTATCCTTGTGCACCTGTTCTGCGAAGAGCTGTAGCTCATCAACATGTTTCGCACTCCACTCGATCAGCACCCGTGCCTTGTCATAGTTTCGAAGTTGGCACTGGTAAAGCGCCATCCAGAGCGTTGTAATGAACCATGGATTGCCACCTTGGTAGGAGTCGCCAGGGTATCTGCCGAGCCCATCCGAAACATACTTGAACGCGCTCTCGATCTGGCGAGAAGTGCTCAGTATCCTTGGATCATCAGCTTCGAACACCGAAAACGGATAGGTAAGACCAAGTAGCGCCGTATCGACGGATGCATCATCCGGTCTTACCGATTTGAGAAAACGGCCTTTCTTCTCGTCCCACAGATGATTCACGACTGCTTGTTGCAGAGCCTTCGATTCTTCTAGCCATGACACAGACAGTGCATCATAGCCGAGGATCGATGCCATCTTCGAACTCTCTCTCAGTGCCGCAGAGCCCGCCGCGTTCGTGTAAGTGTGAAGAGCCTTCTTCTCCTCCCACAAGTCGAACGTAGGACCAATTAGTCCGGTCTCTTGATCACGCTTCTGAAGCAGATGGTCAACTCCTTTCCTCACAGTTGGCCAGATTTCGGTCAGAAAGTCCTCGTCTCTGGTCAGTCGGTAGTGCTGGCCGATTCCCCAGAGGATTGTGGCGCACTGGTCTTCCTGCTCGCCCCAGGAAGGTCCTGGACTCTTCTCAACATGATACCTTTGATACCATCCGCCGTCCGGTTCTTGTGCATCCTTGCACCATCGGTAGAAGCCCGCCGCGTCCTCAGCGTATCCACAACGATCCAATGCATAAGCAACATAGGTCCCATCGCGTGACCAGACGTATCTATAATCCGGGTCTAATGTAGGAGCGGCAACGACTCCCCCGAGATCTTGGGAAACAAGTGTGCGAAGAGTCAGAAGTGATCTTCTCAGAAGGTCATTCCATACTTCTGCGACTCCTGTTGCTCTGCTTCGGTTCAACCAGTCTTGACAATAACGGTTGACGTTGTTAACCATCTCAACTAGCGAGTCCCGTCTTGTCGCCTCGATAATCTCCAGAACATGTTGCTTGGTGTTGGCGAAGCACATGAATAGCATCAGCTGCTCCCTCATTCCCCGCCTCAGGTTTCCAAGGTCCCACTTGAGACACGAATTCACACCCTTCATAC
Source organism: bacterium (assembly GCA_021323995.1). Taxonomy (GTDB): domain Archaea; phylum Thermoproteota; class Bathyarchaeia; order 40CM-2-53-6; family 40CM-2-53-6; genus 40CM-2-53-6. The sequence goes on from JAJPJY010000015.1 coordinate 6,546, forward strand.
CAGCATGAAGAGTGAGCGAGTTTCCCGAGAGGTTTCCATCTTGCGCGTCGATGAAGGCATCAGAGCCTTCTTCATGGACTCCACACTGGTGCGATGATGAGGGTCTGCCTGCACCATAGACAAACCAATAGTTCCGCTTGTAAGAGACGATCGAATCAGTCTCCTCGTCAAAGTAGCAAGCGTCGCCTACTGGTGTCTCTGCGATGTCAAAATCGTTGTAATAGAGAAGACCAGCATCAACGGCATCATTGTTTGTATTCGCGACGTCGAAGACCCGGACGAGAACGTCTCGGTCGGGCAGGACAAAGTCGGTCGCTTTTACTTGAACTCCTTGGGGGTGAGCGAAGATTGTTTCGAGTATCGTACTATCGGGAAGATATCGCTGTTTCCTAATCCAAGGATCGTCGGTCAACCAGCTGAATGATTCGTTCCCATCAAACTTGAGCAGAATTCCAGGCAAGGACCCGCGAACGTGCTGGGGATAATTGTGACTGGGCCAGAAAAGATGGCGGAGCTCGCCGTTTTTTCCTATGGTGATGAGAGTCGAGCGGTTTCCCATCGGGGCTTGTTGGCTAGTCGAAAGCATCCACGAGTACACTTCGACTTAGGGCACGGCCTAAATTTAAATGGGTTAGGTATCCAGTACCACACATTTGAAGGGACAGCAATAATTCGCAATCCTCAGCATCAATGCGCAACCCTGCGGGAAAACACAACTCGGGTCGATCGAGTAACCCAATTTGTCAGTTAGAATGAAGCTTTTAGAATCTCGAGCCAAGGATCTGCTGTTGATTTGCTGGATCTGAAAAACCGATTCGCCTTCGGCGTCAATCTTGACGACCCTTGGCGATACAGTGGAATCCCTCCCCCCAGATCGATAATCATTCCACATCTATTGTCCGTGAGTCTGCCCGAGGGAAAGGCCCTCGACGAGGCGGACGATCTGGAGATTAGAAAACATACAGAGACAGAACCTAAGACCAGTGCTGGGCGAGCAGTACTCGCACTTGTAGAGAGCTTGCTCGATGCTGGGATCGATTTTGTCCGTTGCTGGTTTCCGTGGAAATACTTCGAGCCCACTCCAGCACCAGAATCCTCGCTGGACAAGTTGCTCGACGGATCATATTCGCAATGGCCAATGGACGATCTAGTGAACACTCTAACGGGCAAGGGGATCGCCGTCGTGCCCGTCATCGCGTGCGGCTATCGTAGAATGCTCCCAGAGGGATTGGAACCAGATCCGAATCGAGCTCTCTACCTCAAGCGCGCATATATCCACGCCAGACTTCTGGTCCGACATCACAAGGACAGGATCAAAAACTGGCAGATCGAGAACGAGCCGAACTGGTGGGCAGAACACGAGGCCGGAGGATGGCGATCAGGCTTCGCCTGGGTCGAGGATCATGAGTTCAAGCAGAAGCTTTGCGAAACACTCAACAATGCAGTGCACACTGAGGATTCGAGCGCATCGACAATAATCAATCTCGAAGCCGACGCGAAGACCCTGGCCCCCGGTCCTTACACTTCCTCTTGTGATATTCTAGGACTAGACTTCTATCCGAATTACAAAACGGCTCATCCGGTGAACCCAGGAGTCCTGAAGGTCGCCGACCAAGTAGGAAAGATACTCCAAAAACCTCTCCTGATATCTGAGACAGGATATCCAAGCGGTCCATCGTTTCTAGGCTATTCCGTTGACCGACAAGCCGAGTACGTGGAGAAGGCTTCGAGAGAGGCCTTTGCCCTTCAGAACGTGACGGGAATCGGAATCTGGCGCTATGTTGACACATCCTGGAGGTCGTTTCCACCACAAGAGAACCATTTCGGACTGCTTGACAAGGTAGGGAGTCCAAAAGTGGCTTGGGAAGCTTACTCGAGAGTCATCAAAGAATTGAAATGAATCGGTTCGCATGAGAACGAGCGGCGTTTTCCAGTGAAAGAAAGCACCCTTGCGGATCTTCTTTCCTCCGAGGATAGGAGTCTTTCGAAGCTGGTTTCGCTTCTAGCGGACCTTGCAGTGGTTGTTCAACAGAGGATTCCTACCGAGCTTGGATACTCGGGTGGGGTAAATGTGTATGGAGAGAAACAGTTGAAGATCGATGTTTGGACGAACGATCTGTTTACAAAGAAACTCTTGAAGAGCGGTCTCGTCAGGAGAGTAGCGTCGGAAGAAATGGACGATGTTGCTGAGTCGAAATCAGGTGACTACTCGGTCGTTCTTGACCCCTTGGACGGGTCCTCCAATCTAAAGAGCAATAATCTCCTGGGAACCATAGTTGGAGTCTACCACGATAAATCTCTCCCTGCAAACGGTAGAGATCTTCTTGCTGCGATGTATTTCCTATACGGGCCTTTTCTCCAGCTCGTCCTGGCACTCAAGGACGGCGTTAGGCTTTCGGCGGCAGCGGGGAAAGGAGTAGGAGCAAGGCGATTCGTGTCAGACGGTCAGATTCACAAACTTCCCAAACCCCCCACGGTTTATGGAATTGGTGGATTGAGGGAGAAGTGGACCTCCGTAGTGAAACAGTTCGCGGAAAGTCTAGACAAGCGCAAGCTCTCGCTCCGATACGGCGGCTCTTTCGTCGGGGACTATAATCAGGTCCTGTCAAAAGGAGGATTCTTCGCATATCCTGAGCTGACCGATGCTCCGCAGGGGAAATATCGGTTGCAGTTCGAGTCCAACCCTGTCGGCTTCATAACCGAGAAAGCAGGCGGACGAGCGAGTACAGGCAACGGAAATATTCTTGATGTAGAACCGACCGGTCTCGTGCAACGAGTCCCGACATACATTGGCGATCCTGAGCTAGTCAGTGAATTCGAGTCTCTCTACAAGACTAAGAGCAGGACAGCATGAAACATCGCGTCGCCATAGAGCCTTCGATTCTCAGCGCAGACTTTGCCCGGCTGGGGCCTCAGGCCAAGGAGGCTGAAGCGGCCGGGGCGGAGGGTATCCAGATAGACGTTATGGATGGACACTTTGTCCCGAACATCACGTTCGGTCCCGGAGTCGTCAAGGCACTAAGGAAAACAGTCAGCATGTTCTTGGACGCTCATTTGATGATCGACAACCCGGAACGGTTTCTCGAAGGGTTCGCCCAAGCCGGCGCGAATCGGATCATCGTCCATCAGGAAGCGTGTAACGATTTGGCTAAAGTCATACAGAGAATGAAGGAGCTAAGGGTCGAAGCTGGAATTGCACTTAACCCGTCAACACCTTTCAACTCGATTGATGAAATTCTTGGAACCGTTGATTGCGTTCAAGTGATGACTGTAAACCCAGGGTTCGCGGGGCAACGGTTCATGGAGGACCAACTCGTCAAAGTCCAGCAATTGAGGCGGGAACTGGACCAACGCCATTTGAAAGCGACAATAGTGGTGGATGGCGGAGTCGATCTCAGAACAGCGCCAATGGCTGTGAAATCCGGCGCAACGGCTCTAGTAGCAGGCTCTAGTATCTACAACGAGTCGAGCTCGGTCGCAGAGAACCTTGCTGCATTGAGGAAGAGCATAGCTGCGGAAATCCTTCCAATAAATGAACGAGTCTGACAAAACACCTTGACAACGAAATCAGCAGCAGGCTTCTCCACATTGAGCGACCTTGAGCAGGCAGCCTCTAGAAAGACGAGCAGATCGGCCTGGGGCTATGTCCAAGGAGGCGCAGGCGAAGAATCGACAATGCGGGCCAACCGTGAAGCATTCCATCGCAGGACCTTACGACCCAAGGTCTTGGTGAGCGTTGAGGACCTAGAGCTCGGCACTACTCTTCTAGGAACAGGGGTCTCCGCGCCTTTCTATATTTCGCCTACCGCTTCTCAGGGCCTCTTACACAGAAACGCGGAGGCAGCAACGGCAAGGGCTGCCAGCAAAGCCAATATCCTCGCGGCTTTCAGCACTCTGTCTTCGATCTCGCTGGAAGCAATTGCGAAGGCAGCTCCTGAGGGTCCGAGATGGTTCCAGCTCTATCTGCAACCAGAATTCTCGAATACGAAGAAGCTCGTCGAAAGAGCCGAGAAGACTGGCTACAGGGCTATCATGCTGACAGTCGATATGCCGGTTGCAGGTACGCGGGACAGGGAAACCCAGGCAGGGTCTCCACTCGCCTCATCGATCGTTCTCGGAAACGGTAGGGAAGTCGTGCGGCCTCTCAGGAACCCAACCGTCGACGGAGGACACGCGCACATTCGAGAGGAAGCTTCCAACACATGGCAAGTAGTCGATCGCCTTCGAGAGACAACTCGACTTCCATTGGTATTGAAGGGAATTCTGACGAAGGAAGATGCGCGACGAGCTGTTGAACATGGCGCAAAAGCAGTGGTGGTTTCCAATCACGGAGGGCGCCAATTGGATGGCGCTCCGGCTTCGTTGGACGCTCTCCCAGAAGTGGTCAAGGAGGTCAGATCCCAGATCGAAGTCTATTTTGACGGCGGAATCAGACGAGGCGCTGACGTCATCATGGCTCTAGCCTATGGAGCCAAAGCGGTGGGACTAGGACGACTCGTTCTCTGGGCTCTCGCTGCAGGAGGAGAAGCAGGGGTCTCGAAGCTGTTGTATCTCTTGAAGACCGATCTGGCAACGGTCATGGCGCTCACGGGTCGACGGACAATTTCCGAGATCGATGAGAGTCTAATTAATACCGTTAAGTGACATCCTCATCGCCTAGCTCACAGGATTCAGTCTGGCAGTTGGATGGGTCTACTCGGTTTGATTAGAAGGCAATTACAGATTTGATGTCGTCTTTAGTAGGGTTGTATGCCTTCGCGTAGTCAGCGAGTCCAACCATTCTAGTGAAGAGGGACTTCAGAACTCCGGGGAATCGATGTTGGATGGTTTTGAAATCCTGGATTCCATCGACAAAGTATCGTTTGTTAGCGTTCACTGAACCGAACGTGATCTTGTTGCCTAATACGATATCGTCGTAAGAGTGGCCGATATCTTGCGTAGCCAAGTTAGCTCGATAGATTCCCAATAGGCAAAAGACCCCGTTGTTGTTCAGAAGACCCTGCGCCTGAACCGCCAGCGAGGCCACACCCGTCTCTTCCATTATCAGGTCGAACTTCCCGAGCCCAGTGATCGGCTGTTCGTTTGCGTTGACATAATTTCCACCAATCTTCTCCACTATCCGAGCCTTGAGGCTGTCCTTCGGTCTAGTAGCAACCGCAGTAACATTAAGCCCCCTGATTCTGAGAAGCAACGTCGTTAGAAGGCCGACGGGACCTGTTCCCAGCACTAGCGCACTCTGAGGTCTCCAGGTCATTCTCTCCTGAATCTTGAAAGTCTGCATAACACCCTTCTCGGCAACGCTCGCGGGTTCTAGAAGCACCGCCACATCTGACAGTTCAGGTGGCACCGGAACAAGAAAGTTGACGTCCGACACTGAATATTCCGAACAGACACCGTTAAGGCCCTTGATTACATACTCTCTGTATTGTCCAGTTAGGCACATGTCGGATTCACCATTCTGACAGTTGAGACAGCCGTCAGGTCGCCTAACAGTGGGCACCACGAGATCGCCTTTCTTGATCCCGGGCGAACTAGTTGGGGGCTTTTCGACGGTTGCCAGACACTCATGTCCGAGTATGAGATAATCAGAACCGAGCGGTGCTTCGCCATATGCGCCTTGAATAATTTCCAGGTCAGTCCCACAAATGCCAATCTTGTTGGTTCTTAGGAGAGCTTCCCTTCCTGAGCAGACAGGCCGAGGCACGTCAATTAGGCTAAGGCTGCCGGCTTTGCCAGGAATCACTGAGACTGCTTTCAGAGCTTAGCGCCGCTGTCGTGACGGGACTCCGTTACGATTCCTTCGATTCGTGTGACTCGCGAGTCAGTTGAAAGTTGTCTATTGAGTCGTCTTTTGGAGAGTGTTGAGTCTCGCCTTGACCGTGTCCACTAGCCCTGACCGGAGATCCTCTCCTCGGAGCTTCTTCTCTTTGAGACCAGCAAGCTGCTTTGCAAGTGTGTTGTCGCCGAGCATTTTGATCCAGTTCTCGAAGTCGCCTCGTCCAAGGTGGAACTGGAGAGATGTTATGTCAATCGTGTTGATGATTCCGAGAAAATCAGTGAGATTCCTAGCGGCGGCTCCCGTCGGCGCGCCGAGGGCTCGGTAGAAGTAGAAAGCATTCTGAGGAGGAACACTTCTGAGCACGTTAGCGGTCACGTTTCTCAATATCTTCGATGGCACAATTTTCACCCTATTCGTCAGTCTCTCAGACACAATGGTCTGGCTAAAACCTTGCTCTTGTCGAAATGACGCAAATTCAGCTATCCATCTATCGAGCGGAGATCCGGTTCAATCCATCTCCTCCTAGCAGAATCTGTCCAGAGTCGCTCGCTAGTCCAATGCCGAACTGGAAGGTTCTTGTCGAGTAGAAATGGGAACGATTCCATGAATACGTCAAAGTTGCTGATATCCGGGCGGGCCTGAATCGCATGATTGACGATACGGACCCAGAACATCGTTAACGTTTCGTGATACCGATTTCCCGCTCCTTGATACTCAGCGAACTCCTTGATTCCCTGCCTGATCAGTCCCTCGCTGATGTCCAGTCCGTGCGCCTTCGTCAATGCCCATGCGAGCCGGAGATGATCGCGATGCCCAAAGCCTTGAAGATCATGACTGTGAAAATCCCTTAGAAAACGCGAGTCCTTCTCCCCGAGAGATCCGTCAGATTTGAGAGTAGCCAAGTCTTGCAGCAGTACGGCGCAGTCTGATCCTTTTATTGACTGTGGATAACCAAATCCGTCGAGCTTACAGTTGTCCAACCATACTTCTGGCATCGAACACTCTAGCGAGACCGCTGGCGCTCAAGTTCCGCCCGTCGCTCGGCCTAAAGATAGGCGGGTTAGTCACGTTTGGATGTTCTCGTACGAGTGTGCTGGCATAGCACAAGCTGGCGGGCTGGGAGAGGCAGTCGCAGGACTCGCGAGGACACTAGGGACCGACTACGATCTGAAAGTCACAGTGTTTCTTCCCAGCCATGGAAAACACTTGGATCCGAAAATCAGAGAATCATACGATATGAGAGAAGAAACGAAGTTCGCAGCTCAAGGGTATCGGATCGGCGTGAACGGCGTCCATTACGCGTTCCTTTCAGGAGCAGAAAGTGGGAAACGAGACAAAGTCGACTACGTCTTAGTAAAAGGACTGGACACTCCGACAAGTTGTTGGTTGGATGATCCAGTTCTCTATGATCACAGTCTCACATTTGAGAAGATGGCCCTCTTCGCACGGACCATGAAAATGTACTGCGAATATCTGCTGTCAACGAAGAGAGAGTCAGAGCTTCCTGATCTGATTCACGCTCACGACTGGCACATGGTTCCCGCAGCAGTCGCAGTCAAACAGCACCTCGAGAATAGAGGAGTCCTACTTCCTCTAGTCTTCACAATCCATCTCTTGAGCAAAATAACTCTACCATGGCACTATGCCTCGGAGGATTGGTGCGGAATTCAAGACCTCCCCCAAAGACGCAAACCCCCTAGGGGTGGAGTCGCACCATTGACCTATCGACGCGTCTGGGAGGCACAATGCCACGACTCTATCGAGAGGTTTGGCGCTTTCGAAGCAGACTACGTCACATCGGTGAGCGAGTCCTACTTGGCCCGTGATGTCCTAAACTATGTTGGGAAGGTGATCAGGGGAAAAAGTGGGCACATCTACAACGGCTGCGACTGGGAATATGAACGGATCAAATCAGCAGTTTTCATTCAAGAAAAACAACATCGAACAGGTTCGGAAGCTGCGCAATCACTACATCGTTGGGATCTGAGATCATTCCTCCTTACCAACGCCATCGGCCAGGTCGCTAACGAACTCCCGATCGACTACACAGAATCATCGTCTGAACCAGGGAATGATCGGCGAATGACAAGACCATTTGAGAAGGATGGGCCGATGGTTCTCATGACCGGTCGGCTAAGCCCTCAGAAAGGAGCCGACCTGCTGCTGAGTGCGGTCCCCCTAGTAACGAGGGCGATTCCAGACGCGAGATTCGTTCTCTTCCTTCTGCCTTCGACCGACGGAGACCAGATGCGGACCATAAGAGGCGATGCGTCTGCCTACCCTGAGAATGTACGAATTATCTTCGCTCAGCATCGCCAAACATATCTCATGTCTCACATGGTGGCCGATGTCTACGCTATGCCTTCCCGGTCCGAGCCGTTCGGCATCAGCGCTCTTGAGGCGATGGTGACGGGTAACCCGGTTGTAGGAAGCGACCTGGGAGGGATAAGCGAGACTGTTCTAGACCTGTCAGGTCATGGCGAGAGGGGAACTGGAATATTATTTCCCGCGGGAGATTCACATGCATTGGCGGATTCATTGATTGGAGTTTTGTACACGATGCAAATCGACGAGCAAGTACAGCGCGGGTCAACGGTTCAGCCCAAACTTTCAAACAAAATACCAGTCAAAGCTCTAGCGAGGATGGTCGCGAATGATCCAAAGTTAGGCTCTAAGATAAGGGAGAATTGTAGGTTGCGAGTCGAGCAGAGTTTTCGATGGAGGAACGCTGGCAATATGGCGCTCGAAAGGTACGATAGGGCAAGATCTCTGTCCGCCCGCAGCTCGAACTGAGACCATGATCTCCCCTCGTGGGGGCCAGGTTTTGATCGTTAGTTTTCGCTTCTGAAGAAGAGAACGCTCAATGGGGGCAATGTCATCGAGATTGAATGGCTTCTCTTGTGATATGGGCGGGGATCAGCAACGACCCCGCCAAGATTGCCTTGTCCCGAGCCACCGTACTCGAGCGCATCACTGTTCAGAGCCTCTCTCCAAAGTCCGCCTCTCGGCACTCCTACTCTGTAGTTCTTCTGAGGCATGGGTGTGAAATTGCAGATAACGATGACCATGTGATCAGGGTTTCTTGCTCGCCGGACGAAGCTTATGATGCTCTTCTCCCAGTCTTGAATGTCCAGCCACTCGAACCCTAACCTCTCAAAGTCAAGTTCGTGCATTGCAGGCTCGGTCCTATAGAATTTGTTGAGATCTTTCAACCAGAGCTGTAGCTTCTGATGCCGCTCCTCTACGAGAAGATGCCAGTCGACACTCTTCTCAAAGTTCCATTCGTCCCACTGTCCCAGTTCTCCACCCATGAAAAGGAGTTTCTTCCCAGGATGCCCATGCATGTATCCGAGGAGGAGTCGTAGGTTCGCGAACTTCTGCCACGTATCACCGGGCATCTTATTCAGCAGCGAGCCTTTCCCGTAGACTACCTCGTCATGAGACAGCGGTAGAACAAAGTTCTCTGCGAAAGCGTACCAGAGACTGAACGTCAACTGGTCATGATGATGCTTCCTGTAAACTGGATCCTTGGTCATATACTCTAAGGTATCATGCATCCAGCCCATGTTCCACTTCATACCAAACCCAAGCCCTCCAAGGTAGGTGGGCCGCGAGACCATAGGCCACGCAGTCGACTCTTCAGCAATAACTTGCACATCGTGATGTGCACGATAAGTTGCCTCGTTGAGCTCTCGGATGAAAGAAATTGCTTCCAAGTTTTCTCTACCACCATACTCGTTGGGAATCCACTCCCCTTTCTTCCGGGAATAATCAAGATAGATCATAGAGGCCACGGCATCGACTCTCAATCCGTCCGCGTGATACTTGTCCAGCCAGAACTGTGCACTGCTCAGAAGGAACGAGCGGACTTCGTTCTTTCCGAAGTCGAAAATATAGCTCTTCCAGTCTGGATGGTATCCTTTCTTGGGGTCCGCGTACTCGTACAGGGGTGTGCCGTCGTAGTATGCGAGGCCATAAGCGTCCGATGGGAAGTGGCTAGGGACCCAGTCAAGAATTACGCCAAACCCTCGTCTATGGAGCTTGTCGACCAGATGCATGAAGTCTTCTGGGAGACCAAACCGGCTGGTGGGCGCGAAATAACCAAGGGTCTGGTAGCCCCAAGACCGACCGTAAGGGTGTTCCATTATCGGTAAGAGTTCAATGTGTGTGAATCCCGTCTCGGCAAGATATTCCGGAAGCTCATCAGCCACCTCTCTGTACGTCAGCCAGCGGTTATTGTCTTCGGGGGCTCGCTTCCACGAACCTAGATGTATCTCGTAGATCGACCATGGTGCGCTGAGCGAGTTGTTCATGGAACGACCCTTCATCCATTCTTCATCACCCCAGGAGGCTCGTAGGTCCCAGACTATCGAGGCCGTCCTCGGTGGAAGCTCCCAGTAGAGAGCAAAGGGATCTCCCTTATCCATCGAGTACCCACGGTGCGCTCTCGACTCAATATGATACTTGTAGACGGCTCCTCGGGAAACTTCAGGGATGAAGCCTTCCCAGATTCCTGATTTGTCATTTCTGGACTTTAGGGGATGGCGTCGAGGCTTCCATTCGTTGAAGTCGCCGATAACATCAACATTTTCTGCGTTAGGTGCCCACACTGCGAAGTGGGTTCCGTCTTGTCCGTCAACCGAGGTAGGATGTGATCCGAGCTTTTCGTAAAGCTGTTGGTGTTTTCCCTCTTTGAAGAGATAGACGTCATAGGCGGTTAGTAGCTCGTGGTCGACGACAGGGGGTATGGTCAAGGTAGCGATGCTAACGTTGCTAGGCTCGGGTGCCTAAGCCTTACGATTCAGAACGAATCAATGAGGCCGTCTTCTCAATGACTGCGACTGGATAGTCTGTCCCCTCCCACTTGTTGGCCTGAGGCCAGAAGAAAGTGAAGACAAGTCCTGAGCCTTGTGAGAGACTATCGGTCGGCAGATCCACGTAGTGCACGCCCAGACCTGTGTCTACGGTCATTGAGTCGTTTGTTGTTTGCCACTCGTCTTGGCTCCAGCGGACCCTTGCTGGGGCTAGCACCTCGATTCTGAGCTTCTGTCTTTCTGGTATCGAACGGATCTTCTGGTTGAACCGCCAAGAAACGATTTTCGAGGGATTATTGTTTTTCTGGTAGCGAGTTACTGTCTGCGGCGGCATATCGAAGACTTTCTTCTCACGTAATGATCTAACCAGTTTGATGTATTCCGCATGCGCCCACACGAGTGGCATGGCAGAGCCGGAAGGGCGACCGTTGTGGAGTCCTCTCTTAGGAATGTCTTCAGCATCCCAGACCTGTTCAGGAAGTAGACCCCCGGAACTGGCCTGAGCTTCCATGACATGGAGGAGTCTTTCTGCCTCTTCGAGATTTCCCCGGGCCAATTCGAAGTGGGCTCTTTCTCCAGCCAGTAGCGGCCATCCTCTTCCCACACCTGTACCGTCGAATGGCGAGCCGTCATCATGTTCTCCGTAACCGTCAAGATTGTACCTGTGCCAGACGGGTCCCGTCTTGGTTTCTTTACGGAGTATCGCATCGATCACTTTGAGAGTATCGAGAATTCTTGGATCTTGAGGGGATCGCAGGCCGTACCTGACGAGGGCCAGGGCATCGACGCTTACCATCATCTCTCCCGGCACCATGTTCTGGCCCACTGGACGGTTCTTCACGGCAACAAAGGCTGACCCAGGCATTTCTGAATCAGATGTGTTAGTTGGCGATAATCTGACATAGTATCCATCGACTCCTGTCTTCTTAGCGAGTTCTGTCCCCTTGACATAGGTCCAGCGTTCTATGTTTCCATTCCAATTATCAGCTGTCTCTCTCAGATAGTTTGCGACTCCGTAGTCGCCTTTTTCCTCTGCGAAGTCCGCGGCGGCGAGGAGGGCCGCTATCTCGGCAGCAAGCGTGAATGGCGAGTATCCTCCGTCTTCCTCCCACCTGTCCTGTTGAGTGACTGGACCGTTTCGTACAAGATAGGCGGCTGCGCGATGGATCATCGGCCAGGGGTCAAATCCGGTTAGGGCGCCGATCCGTTTGAGATGGTCCGCGATTAGTATGGGGAAGGCTGTTTCGTCCATTTGGACGCCGCCCCAATAGGCCGATCCGTCAAGCCACATGTTCTGGACCCAATGCCCGTCTTCTTCTTGGGTGGACATTAGGTACAGGAGAGTCTCTTTGGCATGCTCAACATCTCCTGAAGCGATCAGCCCGCCGGCGGCGTGCGCAAGGTCTCTTGGCCAGATTAGATGATACCCTCCGAGATCGTCGTCGCCCTTGCTAAATCCCCAGGGAATCGAGAGACTTGCTATTATGGCTCCAGGGTAGGATTTCTCCTCGTGTGTTCGTAGAACCGTGGTACTGACTCTGTAAAGGTCAAATCCAGACTCGTAAGTTTTTCCAAGGTCCATGCTTTGGGACCGGGACTCGATCCATCCTTCGACAAATGATTGCTGGACTTTGTCGAAGTCTTTGAGGAGCGCATTCCGAGCTTGTTGCCCTGCTTCTTCCGGTGTTCTTCCAAAGGCGAGTGCCGTGATGTACTCTCCATCGCCAGTCTTCAAGTCGACTTCTGCGGTAAGGGCGATATTACCGTTCGGAGCTTGCTCATATTGCCAGGTCATTTTCTTGTTAGCATTAATATCCTGCCATCCATCACTGAAGCCGACGTATCCACAACTCATCTTGGTGAAAGGAACCGAGCAAGCTAGAGCGAGTGCGGTTCCTTCTCTCTGGGCGAACAACATCGGAGTCCCTTTGTAGTCGCCCAACCAGCCGCTGTTCCCAGATCCGTGATTTCCAATATGCGGGGCAAGGAGAGCGTAGATTCCATAATCGGTTAGCTTGCCTTTCAGTGGATCGAAGCGAACTTTTTGGAGAAGGACATCGCGCTCGGGGTCTGTGATGACGATCTTTGTCATTCGGTATCGGCCTTTCTTGCAGGTGTTGACGAGCTTGTATCCGGGAACACCCTGGTCAAGGGGAGAGATCTTGCGCGCCGTGTCTCGCTTCTCCTCGGAGAAGTACTGATCGCCGTCCGCGACCAGAAATTCCATGTCTCGAATGTTGGCTTGGTCGATCCTCGGGTAGTAAACCTCGTTCAGAATGCCGTGTGATATCGTGAACCAGACCCTGCTCTGATAACTAGCTGATGTCCCGACTCCTTCTTTTGCGCTAGATGTCCAACGGGGAGCAATTCCCGGCCATCCTGGTGCTACACTGCCACCTGATTGACTCATACAGTCTCAACACTCGTCCGGCCCAGTTTCAAGTCTTTGTGTTCCTTGACAAGCAAAATCTTCGTGTCAAGAAACCGGCGCATGGAGTTGTCGAGTTGTCTAGGAAAAGGCGTAATATAGGCCCGACTTGATTATCTGTAGAATGTCGCTCACGCTCTACGCTCGCATCGCGATGCTGTTCTTCGTGCTGACGGGGATGTTAATGCTGATAGGACTAGCCATCGGGTACTACTTCGGCGACCCACTCGGCTTCATGCTCGTAGGTCTGATTTTTGCAGCTGGGATCAATTTCGTCACATACTTCTGGAGCGACAAGATAGTCGTCAAAATGGCGCGAGCCAAGATCATTCAGGAGAGCGACAATCCACGACTTTTCGGGATTGTCCGAAAGGTCGCTCAAGAGGCTGGTATTCCAATGCCAAAGGTGGGAATCGTTGCTCAGAGCGCGCCTAACGCCTTTGCCACTGGTAGAGGGCCCAAGAATGCGGTCGTCGTGGCAACCGGCGGTATTCTGGCTGCGCTTACTCCGGACGAGCTTGAGGCAGTCATTGGTCACGAGATCGGGCACGTCGTCCACCGGGACATTCTCATCTCAGCAGTCGCAGCGACGATCGCGGGGGTTGTCTCCTATATCGGTCAAATGGCGCTTTTCTCAATGATGTTCGGCGGCTCCGGTCAAGGAGGACGTAACAACAGCGGTAGCGCTCTCACACTGCTCATGGCGGCAATATTCGTCCCACTGGGCGCGACGTTCGTCAGGCTAGGCATCTCAAGAAGCTTCGAATACAATGCGGACGAGTACGGAGCACGACTCACACACAAGCCGGGGGCTCTGATCAGCGCGCTCGAAAAAATATCCAACCAGGCCAGCTCAAGACGCGGAATGTTCGGCCGGAGAGGCATGGGAGGAATGGGACAGAACCAATCGCCATCCCCAACTTCACCATCAACATCGTCTCTATGGATCGTCAACCCATTCAGCGGTCACTCGTTGGTAGAACTCTTCTCCACACACCCCTCAACACCCAACAGGGTCAAGAGACTCCAGCACATTGCTGAAGAAATGGGCATTTACGCCTACTAGAGACTAGACGGAGCCCCCCACAGGATCTTTGTGGCTATCCATCGGACGGAAGTATTGTTGCTGGGCCGACAATGAGTTCGGAAGGTTTTGGCCCTGACGGCAAATCACTCAAGGCAATAGTCTTTGACATGGACGGAACCCTAGTCAGTAGCCTCTCCCTCATCCACCATTGCGAAAATCAGATTTCAAGAAGATACACAGGCAAAGCATTGACATTGGAAGAGGTCATCGCAAAATTCGGCCCACCAGCCCGCACGATTATTCGGTCGATAACTAGCGATTTGTCCACAGAACAACAGGGTCAAGCTGTACGAGACTATTACGAGTGTTACAGTCGAAACGTCCCGGCGAAGGTACTAGTCTTTCCTGGCGTTACTGATCTCCTCATGAGAATCCGATCTTCAAAGCGACGTTTGGCCCTAGTGACCGGAGTCGAGAAGTCAATGATGGACTTCACACTCACCCCCTTTGGGCTGAAAACATACTTCGAGGAGTTGATTACAGCTGACGACGTTCGAAATAGCAAGCCCGATCCTGAAGGAATACTGCTAGCTCTATCACGAATCAAGACGAAACCAAAAGAATCTATGTACGTTGGCGACTCCCCCGCAGACATAATTGCAGGAAGAGGGGCCGGAGTAGTTACCGGAGCGGCGATGTGGAGCCCCGAAAATCGTGGAGACCCTTCTAAGGAAAACCCGGATTACCAATTCCGCAGCATTCAGCAGCTCTCGGACTTCCTCTTTCCGAGGCCAGGCTCAAGTCCAGAAGCCTATTTTGCTGACGATTCAACATAGTCTATTCCGTTCCATACTGAAAAGTCAAAAGGTCACGTCCTCACACAATCGAAATCTACGATGAAGATAAGCGACATCGAGATCTATCAGCTTGGTGAGCCAGCTGCGCAAGGAAGTGCGACATGGGCCGGAAACTCAATTCTGCTGAAACTAACAACGTCAGATGGCGTTGTCGGATACGGTGAGGCAGTTCCGACGCTTCGAGTCCAACCAGTCATTCAATCACTTCGCGAGGTCGCTCGCGTATACAAAGGAAAGGACCCGTTGGATATGGAGCTGAACATTCACGAGTGGTACAAGCACGACTTCTACCTACCAATGTCGTTTGAGTCGACAACAGCCCTCAGCGCCTACGATATCGCATGCTGGGACATTGCCGGCAAGCATTTCGGGGCGCCAATTCACCAGCTCATAGGAGGTTCGTTCCGGAACAGCGTCCGGGTCTATGCGAATGGCTGGTACGACAAGTGCGTCACCCCAGAAGAGTTTGGTTCTCGCGCCAAGAAGTTCATGGGCATGGGGTATACCGCCCTCAAGTTTGACCCGTTCGGGACCCACTACGATAGCATCGACCGAACAGGAATCGATAGAGCCTATCAGAGAGTGAAGGCCGTCAGAGAAGCAACTAGTGGCAAGGTTGATCTTCTAATTGAACATCATGGCAGATTTGATCCGAATTCGGCCATCGCAATCGCCCGCAGACTACGAGACTTCGACCCTTTATTCATGGAGGAACCTGTTCATCCTGACAATCTTGAAGGGCTTAGAAAATACAGAGACGCAACTGACGTTAGAGTTGCTCTGGGAGAGAGGATACTCACAAAGGAACAAGCAGCATATGTACTGTCGAACCGTCTGACTGACTATTTGCAGATCGACATCACAAATATCGGCGGAGTAACCGTCGCGCGAAAAGTGGCTGCGATTGCGGAAGCCTATGGGGTGGAGATGGCTTTTCACAATGCGTTCGGACCTATACAGAACGCTGTGACCATTCAGGTTGACGCAGCTATTCCGAACTTCTTGATTCAAGAGTCGTTCTACGACTGCTTCCCGGCGTGGAAGAGACAACTAGTCAAGGACCAATCCAAAGTGGAAAATGGACAAACCAAGGTCCCTACCAAGCCGGGTCTTGGAATCGAGATCGACGAGAAGGTGCTCGAAAAACACCAGGCAGAAGGCCAAGAGTACTTCAGTCCAAACGAGCCGGTCTGGGTCGTCAAGGACACATGGAAAGACTAAGCAAGACTCTCTAACCGCCTATCCCATTCCACCTTGCGATTAGCGTCGAATAGCCAAGGACCAAGGATGACGAAGGCTCGCGTAAGGCTCAGTTCAGGAAGGCGTCTCAACGCTCAACATCACTCCGTACTGAACGCGTTGGACAAAGCTCTCGATGCAGCGGATGCTGGCAACGCCATTAGGAGACACGTGAGACTTGATCGAGATGTTCTGAGAGCAGACGACCTAACCTATCGCC
>JAJPJY010000082.1 GCA_021323995.1 bacterium
CGAGCCTATGCCGCCAGAGCCCGGCAGGTCAGTTTCTCAGCCGAACTAGGTGTCGAGTGTACAGGCTTGCTCTCGGCGAAGATCGCGTCTAGAAACCTTCCCAAGCGACGAGTCCGAACAATTCTCACAGTGACCGCGGTCTTCCTCGGCATCGCACTCCTCGTTGGAATAAACATGGCGACGACTAGCGCGCTTGGAGAGTTCAACAGCTACATCAACAAGTTCTGGGGAGCCACAGATATTGTTGTCACTTCGGGAAACGATCTGCCATTTTCCAACCAGACTCTCTCTATAGTTCTGGGAAATATGCTGGTCCAGCAGACCGCAGAGAGGCTACAGTCCGTAGGATGGTTTGGCAGCGCCGGGTCAAACTCTCCCTTCTTTCTCACTGGAGTAAATCCCGGGAACGATTTCGACTACGCTAGCTTCAACATCACCGGCTCACGCGCGGTATCCCATGGGGAAGCCGTGGTTGACAATGTTATCGCTCAGAAATATGGGCTTGAGATCGGATCCAGCATTAACGTAACGACTCCAACATCACAGATTCTGAACACAACAATAACTCTGAAAGTGATAGGGGTCAACTATCCTCTCCACAATCTCGGCTCGACGATCTACATGTCACTTCCCGAGTTGCAGTCCGATGCTGAGCTGATGGGAGACATTACTCACATCTATGCAAGTCTGTCCGACCCTTCGAGGGCTGTACAAGTCGAGGATCAGCTGCAGAAACTCCTTCCCGACTATACTGTGAGCGCCCCGAAGGCTGAGGCAGTTCAGCGGATCGATGCTCAGACAGCCGG
Organism: bacterium; assembly: GCA_021323995.1. Classification (GTDB taxonomy): domain Archaea; phylum Thermoproteota; class Bathyarchaeia; order 40CM-2-53-6; family 40CM-2-53-6; genus 40CM-2-53-6. The sequence continues at coordinate 807 of JAJPJY010000082.1, forward strand.
CTTTCAACTAGGCCTCAACGTCATGGTCGGAGTTTCTCTCGTTGTATGCTCATTCATAGTGTTCAACACTCTATTCATGACGGTTGCTGAGAGAACCTATGAGATCGGAATCCTGCGGGCCGTCGGGAGCTCACGCGCTCAGATCTTCCGAATCTTCCTTGTAGAAGGGCTGCTCATCGGCGCTATCGGAACACTGGCAGGAATCCTCGGCGGACTCGGACTGGCCCGATTCTTCACATTCTCATTCGAGACACTACTAGGTTTTCCCGGCCTCCCTGTCGCTCAGTTGACCCCGAACATCGTTGCGTTCGGACTCGTCGCCGGATTCTCCGCCGTCCTAGTGGGATCTATCTATCCATCCTGGTCAGCCAGTCGGATAAACATCATACAAGCGATCAGACCCTCCGCCCGGAACTCAAGGCGGCAGATTCCTCTCAAGCTCGTCGGCCTAGTGGGCGCACTTATGCTTGGACTTGGAGCAGCCGAATCTCTCCGAGTGACACCGTTTCACATCAACTATCTCGATGTTGCTCTAGTTCCGGTCGGGCTCGTCCTCGTCGGATCCGCTGTCTTCGGAAAAGCGGGAAAGGGCCTAACGCGGGCAATGTTCCCTCCGTCCAGTGCGGCTCGATACATTGCCTCACGAAGCGGACGAAGGAGACTGTTACGCAGCAGTGTCTGCTTCGGGATGATAGCGCTAACCCTCAGCTTCGCAATAATGATCGGGGGAATACAGAACGGCGTACAAGGTGCACTTCAACAGGGAATACAGGAGGCTCTAGGCGCAGACATCATTCTAGTAGCGAACCAATCGATACCAACCAGTTTCACCAGCAGCCTTACCAGTCTACAATACGTAGAGAGCGCAACACCACTTTCGCCAAGTCAATTCTCGGCGAAGGCATACGGGCCTGCGAGCAACAGCAGTATTGGAGTCGTCGCCGTGGACCCGTCAGTCTTCCCGACGATTATCTCCTACACGTTTCTCGATCCGACAAATTCAACCCAAGCCTACTCGCAGCTCGCAAGCGACAACCAGTCGCTGTTGATACCAGATTCACTGGCGTCAAAACTCGGTGTCAGCACAGGCGACACACTTTCGATCCTGACACAACTGAACAATACTACTATTCCCTTCAAGGTTGCGGGTGTCTTCACAGGTCCAGTGCTACAGTATGTTCAGTTCGGCCAGCATTTCGCAAGCGATTCCGTAGTGGTCTCCTTCGCTTCGCAACAAGAGTATTTTGAGGGGAAGAACACTGCTCCCCTGTTCCTTGTAGATCTCAAGTCGCAGTACAAGTCTCAAGCCACCGGCGTAGCCAACAGTATCGCGGCAGCATTTCCACGCTACGATTTCGGTGAGAACTCATTGACCCTGGGCGAGCTTCTTTCTCTTGTCAATGACACGATTAACAGAATTTTCGCATTGATACTGCTGATACTCTATTTTGCGCTCCTGATCGCGAGCCTCGGAATCGGCGCTACAATGATGATGAACGTGTCAGACAGGCGAAGAGAGATCGGGCTACTACGGTCTCAAGGGATGAGTAGAGGACAGATAATGGGGCTCTTCCTCGGAGAAGGCGCCCTTCTTGGCCTGTTCGGTTTCCTCCTAGCAGTTCCGGGAGGGCTATTGCTCCTCAAGGGAGCAACCAACAGCACAACCCTAGCCGGCTTCTTCATCCCCTACGTTGTTCCATACGCGGCTATTGCCCAAGCATTCGTCCTCGCGCTTGTCGCGGTTCTTGCCGGCAGCATTTACCCGGCATGGCAAGCTTCTCGAATGGAGATCACACGAGCATTGGACCGTGTCTAGCAAGAGATAGACCGAGCCTAAAATAGCCCCGTTGACAGCTTCCTCTCGGAATTCGCATGCCTGGGAACGCGCTCATCTCGGTCTACGACAAAACCGGACTAGACCGGGTGGCATGGATATTTTCCAAGCTCCAGATCAAGATGCTCGCCTCAGGCGGAACCGCAGAAGCAGTCCGAAAACTCGGACTGAACATTGTAGATGTGTCAGAATACACCGGCGTCAAAGAGATGCCAGGCGGCCTCGTGAAAACATTGCATCCTAAGATTCACGCAGCGATCCTAGGCGATTGGCATGACCCAATACAGAAGGAATATCTTGATGCCAACGGCGTTGAGCCATTAGACTTTGTCGTAGTGAACCTCTATCCGTTCCAGGAAGTCGTCAAGAAAGAACCGGACAATATCAGAAGAGCGGTCGATAATATAGACATCGGCGGCGTAGCATTGATCCGGGCAGCGGGTAAAGGGGCGTTACTGAATCAGAGAGTCGTTCCTGTTACAAACCCCAACCAGTACGAAGAATTCGTCAGCGAGTTAGAGAAGAAGGGATACATTGGGGCAGCGCTTAGAAAACGACTTGCCAGAGAAGCATTCGTTGTCACGGCCGACTACGATAAGGCGATTCGAGACTATTTAGCCGGTCAGAATCGATGAGCGGACAAGAGATCCGGAGAATCTATCGGACCGCCCAGAAAGAAGATTTTCCAGAATCTATCCAAATCATCATGGACGGCAGGACCATCGAGTATTCGAAGGTCCATTGGAGGATTGAGGGGCAGGATCGAGGATTGCGGTATGGGACGAATCCTCACCAGAAGGCCGCACTCTACAGGCCCGCCCAGTCAGGTCTTGGCGTGGGAAGCGTGGAGTGGGTTAAGTGGGGCAAGGATGGACCCTCAGCGACGAACATTGAGGACGGTAGTCATGGACTGCGAATCGTCCGATACTTCGATCGTCCCGCAGTTGCCGTTATGAAACACCTCAACCCTTCAGGCGTTGCCACGGAAGCTGGTAACGAAGCTCTCAGAGAAGTCTATGCGAAGGCCCGGGACGCGGACCCGAGGGCGGCCTTCGGAAGCGTGGTCGTACTGAACCGTCCCGTCGATGGATCGACCGCGGAGGAATTGTCGAAAACATTTGTCGAAGTCGTCTACGCGCCAGGCTACGATGACTCGGCTCTAACAATCCTCAACGCGAAAAAAGATATCCGTCTAGGAAAGGTCCGGGTCAACCCTGAACCTTCAACGCATCCTGACATTGTCGTCTTGGATGACGGGTCTCTCGTTCTGGAGGATTCTTACTCGACAATGATTCGGGCGATGGCGGATCTCAAAACACTTCCAGTCGCAACAAGTCGTAAACCCTCAGAGGCTGAGTATCGAGCACTGCTCTACTCTTGGTGGACAGCCTGCGAAGTCCGTTCAAACGCTGTAGTATTCTGGAAAGACGGAGCGACGCTCGCAGTCGGGACAGGCCAACAGGATCGCATCGGAGCCATCGAGGCTTGTATAGAAAAAGCGCACAGATACGGACACGATCTGAAGGGAAGCGTAATGGCCTCGGACGGGTTCCTGCCCAAGATGGACAATGTCGAAGCGGTAGCGAAGGAGGGAGTCTCGGCTATCATTCAACCCGGCGGCTCAGTCGAAGACCCGGAGCTCGTCAAAGCGTGCAACGATCATAGGATCAGCATGGTCCTAACTGGCGAGCGCTCCTTCCGTCACTTTTAGAAATCCTGTAAGCGAAGATCGCCCAGAATAAGCTCCGATCTCGGATCGGGGAGGGGCGTCCAATATTGCGGGTTTGTCACGCTTCAAGGCTCCAATATTGCAGGTTTAGAGAAACGCGGATTCGCCCATTCTGCATCGCGCAATCGATAATCTCGCCCAGAAACGTTCCATACAGAAAATCGACTAGCATAGATCTCAAAATTATTTTTGCCTCGCAACCCGAGAGCGGCATCCTGGAACCCGGTTCGTGTGGCCATTACGAATAATTGCCTCTAAACCCTTTTACACCCGATTTCCCGGGCCACCTTTCGACAATTGCAGATTCGCCACTCCACCCCAGTCAGTGCCTACTGGGAATTGATGAAGCCGAAGATCGTTCTGCTGCTCGACTTCACAGCCATAATGGCCTTCCTCGTCCCAGTCTCAACCATCAACCTCATCCGACTCGTGGCAGTCACAGCTGCCGGGACCCTTGCGTCCGGCGGAGCGGGAGCGCTCAACAGCTACCTCGACCAGGATATTGACCGGTCAATGGGACGGACTAGCAGACGCCCGATCCCGACGGGAGAAGTCTCCCCCTTGAGAGCCCTAGTCTTCGGACTCTTCCTAATCGCCGGAGGTCTCGTAATATCCATCCTCTTACTTCCACTCCTCGCAGCCCTCTTCATCCTACTCGGCGCCGCAATCTACGTACTCTTCTATACAAAATACCTCAAACGAAGAACAACACTCAACATTGTCCTCGGCGGCAGCGCCGGATCATGCGCCCCACTGGCCGGCTGGGCAGCGGCCACAGGGAATCTGACCGCTGTGGCGCCTTGGCTGATGGCTCTCCTAGTCTTCGTCTGGACCCCTAGTCACTTCTGGGCCCTCGCAATGCGAGCCGTAGGCGACTATACCAAAGCCGGAATACCAATGCTGCCAGTCGTGGTCGGTGAGAAGAAGACCGCCCAGTATATCGCGCTCAACACTTTCCTTCTTGTGCCGCTCAGCCTCGCGCTCGTCCCGTTCGGCTTCGGCCTGCTCTATCTCGTCGTCGCCGCTGTGTTAGGACTAGGAATGATTCTTGTAGACTTGCGACTGGTCGCAAACCCGACGAAGACTGTGGCGTGGACAGCGTTCAAGTTCTCAAGCCCGTACTTGGCCATCGTCTTTCTCGCGATGGCACTGGACGTGAGACTACTTCCACACTATCTCGTCTACTAGACACGTCACGCTTTGACGGCTAAGTTGACAAAATTCTGAATAATAGTGCGACCGTGCGGATTCTTGTCATCGGATCTCTCCGGATGGAACTGGACTCCATAGATTAGCCGAGTCTTGTGGGCGATCACTTCTATCCGGGACGTGGACGAGTCGGCCAAGTGGCGAAACCCGTGAGGCAGCTCCTTCAAAGCTTGACGGTGGGATTCAGTGACTCTTATCGTGCCGGGAAGCCCGGCGAATAAAGGATCATTATCTAACAGTTGGACTTCTTTGAACGCCCGGACCGTCTGACCGAGATCCGCAACCTCGACCCCGTATGCTGCACCGATAAGCTGGTGGCCGAAACAGATGCCGAGATAGGGAAGGTCGAGCTTCTTGACCATATCCATCTCTTGCTGGAAGACCGTCCTTGTGTCCGATTTGGAAAGCATGAAATTTGATCCCGTCATAATGACAAGGTCAGGCGACTTGCCCCGCACTGCTTCTACTAGGCTTCGTGTTTTGTAGTCAAGCATCTCGGGCTTGTGCCCGGTGCATCTTGCCAGGTTACTAATTGCCTGCTGAGCCTTCGCGTCTTCCTTGTAATTATTGACGACGACTATTTTCAAACGATGGTCACAGTGCTGCGAGGAGCTTGTCGATCTCCTCTTCAGTATTGTAGTAGTGGGGTGAGACTCGTATAGCCTTGACCCTACTCGCGACGGTAATGTTCAGTGACTTTAGCTTGTCAAAGGTTGCGTGGGGGTCCAAGTCCTCGAAGACGACAATACCACTCCGACGATCCGAGTGCAGAGGGGTGAGTATTTTCCGGTCCTTCCTTTTCAGACCATCTATCAGATGGTCCGTGACCTTGAGGACTCGATGATATCGCTCTTGCTGGTCATGTTTCAGTGCGTATTCTAGAGCCGCTTTCGCTCCTATGATCGAGACGACGCCCCAGCTTCCGCCCTCGAAACGAGTAGCATCAGACGCCGGCACAGCATCACTAATATCGAAAGGCATCCCGAACAAGTCTTGCTGCTTCGTTACTCGTCTGACAACAGAGTCCTCGACTCCATGCCATCCGATATAGCCGGGACTGAGTTCGTTAAGTCGATCCTTGTGGACATAGAGGTAGGCTGCCCCGTGGGGTCCCTGTAGCCACTTGTAGACTCCACACACCAGTCCGTCTACATCGTCCTGTTTCGCATTGATGGGGAAGACTCCGAGCCCGTGGAAAGAGTCTGCGATCACAAACGCATTGTGCTCGTGTGCGATCTTCGTTATTTCTCGAATCTTCTCCCGGCAGCCATTGGTCCATGACACGTAGTCTAGGGAGACGATACTAGTGTTATCGTCAATCGCTTTCTCCCACGCGTCAAGCGGGACGATTCCGGTACTGTCAGGCCGTAAGAGTCGTACATCTCTCACCCTTCCAAGTTTTCGTTGCAGATGCCAGAGGTAGATGTTTGTCGGAAAGTTGAGCGCACTGATTACAATATTGGAGTCAGGTTTCAGTTTGATGCTGCTCGCCAGCGCGATAAGCGCAGATGTCACGTTTGGCAGACTAGCAATCTCCTCGACCCCAGCACCTATCATTTTCCCGAACTGTCTCCGGGAATCGATGATCATCGGCAACCATTCTTCCCAGTTTTCACCATAGTCGCGCCAGTCGGACATGTACTCGTGGATCGCGTTGAGTACGTTGATGGAAGGGGGTCCTGTTCCGGCGTTGTCGAAGTAGGCGCGGCGACTGGTTACCGGAATCTCTTTTCTCACAATGTCAATGTTCACTGAGACACCGGCAGCTGTCTATCCGGTAATTCTCAACAGGAGTATAAAGAGAGCGGCCACGAATAGTCTTCAAGTCAACAGTGGACTGTAGGAGCTCATTCTTCAGTTCTGTCGACTACAGTTGTGGACCGTTTTCTACTCGTTTTCCCAGCCTTCGTCCCTGTCCAGCCTACCTCTCCGGTAGACGAAGACTGACAGTACAACGAACAGCGCCGCAAACACGCCTAGAACCCCAAAATACACCGGTACCGACAAGCCTAGGATTGTAATGGGCAATCTCGTCGCGACGGATTGTCCCGCGGGTTTTACGATCACGGTCTCCGATACGGAACGCGCGATTCCAGTCCCCGAGTACGCGGTTAGTAGTGCGACATAGCTGCCGGGAGTTGTTGCAGGATCGATAGTGATGTTCAACGAGAAAGAGGCTGTCCCACCTACTGCCAAGTAGACCTCGCTCTCATTAAGCAGGTACCTCGCCGTACCCCCGGTCATAGTAGACGATGCATAGACGGGACCCACAAAATAGTTGACACCGATAACTGAGAGTGTCGCGTAGCCAGAGTGTCCCGCGAGAATAGTCAAGGATGTCGGGCTGACGGTCGGGGCGAGGTCGTATGGTGGCGGAATGATCGTCAGGGTGGCCGTATGTTTCAAGGTCGGGTTTTGGACCCAAGAGGCGGTGATATTGACGAGATATCTGTAGGCGTAGAACGAGAGCGGAATCGAGACCGAGAGCGTTGTCGAATTGGAGCTTCCAGCCGAGACATAAAGAGATGTTTGAGCGAGAGTACCGTTAACTCCTAGGGGATGCCCAGTTGTCTCGTTGTAAGGGACAGCGACACTTAAGCTGACATTCCCAGAGAACTCACTCACTCCCGCCAACTTATTACTAGACACGGTTACAATTGCAAAACTCGAACTGTTCTGGGGCATACTTAACTGGCCAGGAGCGATCCCAACGCTAAAGTCTGGATGCCCTTCAACATGCATGTCCAAGAAAGCGAAATGGACCAGACTGCCGCTTGTACCGGTAATGTTGAGAAGATAATCACCGGGGATTGGGCTCAAGAGTCCGATAGAAACTGTCAGTTTCGCAAGCGCTGTCGAGTTGTTTACCGTCACGTTGTCAGGCTGGAAGGCTACAGTTATGCCGGCGGCACTAGCGGTATACGTGAAATTCACTCGTCCAGAGAAAGCGGCCACGCTAGAGACGTTGACGGCCGAGCTGACAGACGAGCCTTGGACTGCATACAGAGACTGGTCTCTCAGTGAGAGAGAGAAATCGGGTGAAGGCGGAGTCCCATACATGCCGTCGAAAGTGTCATGAACGATGTCGCAGCTGCACCCACCGTATGTGATTTCTTCTTTGATGAAGTGAATGTTGGTGAAGTTGAGGGATCCTGCTAGGTAATTGATACTGAAGAGTATTCCGGACAGTGGGGCAGGTGGAGGAGTGCCCAGAATAATTCCCTCGGTAGTCACGACTCCGGCTCCATCGACTGATGTACAACTTCCCACTTGGGGGACGCCATTAACACAATTAACCTCGGGTGTGGGAGTTGTTGGGAAAATGGTTTGAGTACTGTAATCGATCGATGTACTATTGAGCGCCTCAGTGTTGGTGGATATTGAGACATACCATCCATTGAAAGCGTCCATCCCATCAACCCGCACACTGACTTGGAGAGGTGTCCCTTTGGGAACAGGTGTTAAGGGAGAGGAATCTATTGAAAGGGTCCCGGCCGCATGCACTTGATGAATTGCTCTCATTGTCCCAGCTAGGCCGAGAATTAGGATGAGGACGAGCAGGCTTCGCTTGATGAATCGCGAGAGTCGCACGGCATTAGCTCCATAGTGAGGTTGAGTAGTAATCTTGCTCGCTAGAATGAGACTTCGCGGTTTCGGATGCGGTCCCTAAGAAAATGGGGGAGTTTTGCAACTGTTTCTTCTACCAGTCTAGTTGAAGGCTGGGTCGTTGAAATAGAACGCTACCAGTGCTAGGTCTTGTATGTTGATTGCGCCGTCACCATTGACGTCCGAGGCGGCGCTATAGTTTGGCTGTCCAAGGAGTGTTCCGTAGTGGAATGCGACTGTGGCAAGGTCGACTATGTCGACGCTGCCTTGAGATGCCATGTCGAGTGTTCTTGATACCGTGTATGTTGCGGTGCCAGTGAGACCAGTTAACGTTACGGTGATGTCAGAGCTCGTAGCGTTGGGTGATGTTGCTGCCTTGACTATGAAGAGGGATTGTAGCTGGCCGGACATTAGTCTGAAGTGAAGGTTCGAGAGCGTGAAGCCTTTTGTCGAAGTCTGTGCCCCAGACGTCTTGTCGACGGTAGTCTCGTTGAGGATTCCTCCGAAGGTCCTTGTGCGCATATCAACGATCAAACTGCCTTGGGTGCTAATTCTGGACGTGTCGATGGTTGGTATGAGTGTTGAAGTGAGGCTGTTGGCTGGTGGGACGAAGGGTATTGCAATCTGTTGAGGAATGATGGTGAAAGTGCCTGTGTTTGTTGGGTTGTTCGCGTCGCGGAAGGTCCAGTTTCCGAGCGAGGGGATGCTATGCGAGTTGAAGATGAGTGGGGTGAAGGTGAAGAGTGTTGGGACCGTTGACGAGGAGAATATTGGTGATGCTGTCTCGTCAGCGTCAACTACTCCGTTGTTGTTGAAATCCAAGAACCATTGGTGAGGAGCGCCGTCGAGGCTGATCAGGTTTAGATTGACCGTATCCCCGCTGACTACGGAGATGTGGGTCACGTTAAAGCCCGCAGCGTTTGCTCCAATGCCATAGGTATGGGTGACCGGTGTAGAGTTTATCGTGAAAGTGATTGAGTTGATTGATGCTTGGTCGACCGCGACGACTGCCGGGGGCAGAGACACGTAGCTGTTCTGTGGTAGCTCTGAATATTTCTGGCCGGTGGTAATGACCCAGTTGAGGAAGTTGATTAGTGCTTGAGCTTGGGTCGTCTCGTTGAGGTCCATCGAGGGCATGACATTGAGTTCACGGTAGACGAGCAGGTAGGTGAAGCTTGACATGGGGTAGGTCTGTAGGCCTGGCTGGTTCAGCATACTGACTCCGGACCAGTCCTGGATTCCCGAGGGGAGGGTATGAGTCGCGGTGTAGTTCTGGACAGCGTTGAAGGTTGAGGCTACTGATGGGAGCACCCATGCCGTATTGTCCGCGTTGCGTAGTTGGCCGTAGGAGATGCTGTGTGTAAGAGCATAGTTCAGTTCGACGTATCCGAACGTGTACGAATTCGCTAGGATTTGCGCTGCTACTCCGCCGTTCCCGTTTCCAGTGATCTGGCATGGGAATGGAGTGCAGGTTGGGCTTCCGGGCCATTTCACCGTGGTTCCGAATCCGACGGTTGTGGCCCATGTAGTGCTCTGAGAGGAGAGATAGCTTGTGAAGACGAAGGTTGTGCCGCTGCCATCTGATCTTCGGACGGTAGTAATGTTTTGGTTAGGAAGTGTTACGCCGGGGTTGAGGCTCTGAATCGCCGGGTCATTCCACAGGTGTACTGCGCCTAGGAATATCTGAGCGATCAGAGGTCCCGTGAGGTTGAGGTGTGCGGTGATGCCAGGTAAGTTGTATGCCATGACTACTGAGCCGATTGTCTCAGGAATGTGGAGAATGTTCGGGTAGAGGGGTCGCTGAGCGGTCGAGAGGGGTGCGTCTGAGGCAGAAAAGTCGCCAACATGGTCGGCGGCTGCCAGTTGACCTGCACCGCTGCCTACAGCTGCGTAGGAGATCGTGACGTTCGGGTGGCCTGCGGTATAGTTCTGTGCCCAGAAGTTGATTATTGGAGCGGGGAAGGTAGCACCAGCGCCGTGAAGGGTTACAGTCAATGGAATGGCCGTTGGAGTCTGGCTATTGGATATTGGGTTTGGAGTAGGCGTACTAGACAATGTTAGTGCTTGTCCGAGTATTACGATGACGAGTATTGATACTGGTAGTAGGTATGGTAGGCGTTTTTTATTCGCCATTTTTCTTCTGAAACGGCGCGGTCGCACACGGGTGCTAAAACCGCTCCCGCCGGAGTATACTGGCTAACTCCGTATATCCGTACGTCGCATTAGACGCTCGACAGCTGCCCACTCAGATATTTCTCTGTCATCGGGTTCGACGGGTTCTCGAAAAATGTTGGAGCCCTGCCGGTCTCGACAACTTCGCCTTTGTAGAGAAACACAACGCTGTCAGCAATTCGCGCCGCTTGTTGGATATTATGGGTGACTATTACAACTGTATAGTTTTGTTTGAGTTCCACGATCAGCTCTTCGATCTTTGAAGTTGACCCCGGGTCTAGGGCTGATGCTGGTTCATCCATCAGCAAGATCTCCGGTTGAACCGCGAGGGCCCGAGCAATGCAAAGGCGCTGTTGTTGTCCACCAGAGAGTTTCATTGCGCTTTCTGCGAGCCTGTCTTTGACCTCGTCCCAGAGCGCTGCCCGCTGAAGACTCTCCTTGACGATCCTGTTAAGCTCCTTCTTTCTCTTGAACAGTTTGTGGATCTTAGGTCCGAACGCAACGTTCTCGTAGATGGAGAACGGAAACGGGTTTGGTGATTGGAAAACCATTCCGACCCGCATCTTCAAGAGGACCGGATCGACCTGCCGTCCATAGATGTCTAAGCTTTGAATCGTCACATTGCCTTCGATGTGGAAGCCTGGAACATCGTCGTTCATCCGGTTGAGAATTCGAATCAGGGTTGTCTTTCCACAGCCTGACGGTCCCATTATAGCGGAGACTTGATGTTCTTGAAAATCAAGTCTGATGTTCTTGAGAACCTGAAGATTGCCGTAGAACGCGTTCAAGTCCTGAATCTTGATGTACGACTCATGAACAGGTCCCGGATTTCGGGGAATGGATTCTTCTCGCATAACCTGGACTGTCACTGCGGACCCCTAGTATTTTCCTCGTCTTTTCGATTCCACTTCGGATCGCCCATTATTGAATCATATCTTTGATAGTCTTCGAAGTCCTATTCGTGCCGTCATGTTGAGCACTAATGAGAATGAAATTAGGAGGAATGCTGACAGGTAAGCCAGGCTCAGACTATCAGTGGTTGGGATTTTCGCGAACGTGTAAATGATGTAAGTCAAGAAACCAACTTGACAGTTAGTCAGCCCACAAGGGTAGTAGTTGGAGAAGCCAGCTGTGAAAAGAAGGGGTGCAGTCTCACCAATGGAGATGCTCATGGACAGGATTATTCCTGTGAGAATTCCAGGCAGCGCCAGAGGAAACGTCATTCGGTTGACCATCTGAGTCTTTGTCGCCCCTAGGGCCGTCGCCGCCTCTCTCAGCTTCAGCGGGACTTTCCGGATAGAGAGCTCGGTGGTCTTAATCACGTAAGGGAGCATGAGGATGGATAGAATGAGGCCACCCGCCAGCGGTGACAGTCCCCAGCCGAAATCGATGACGAGAATCAAGAATCCGACATAGCCGAGGAGGATTGAGGGCATCCCAGACAGAACGTCGCTGAGGAACCGGACTGTTCCGGCGAATGTTTTCGACATTTGGTCTTGGGCCGAGAATTCGGCTAGGTATATCCCTCCGAGAACTCCCAGCGGAACGGCAATTATTGTGGAGAGTGAGACGAGTAGCAGTGTGCCTACTATTGCATTGGCTAAGCCGAACTGGAGGGTAAGTCCGGTAAGCCTAGGTATCGAGATTGCTAGTGCTCCTCGATAGAAGAACATGAATAGGATATCGAGAAGGGGATAGAGGACAACTACGACTGCGAGAATGGTTACCGCTACGACCATCTTGTCAGCGAGGCGGCGGAGCTTGTATCGGAACAAGACCCGAGGGTCCTGCCAAGGCAACTTCCTCGCAATATCGCTTCCTTTTGGCCCTTCACCATCCTTCTCCGACTCGATCTGCATGGTTCTTGTTCCCTTCTCTATACTCTAACAACATTCTCCGAACTACTCGCGAAGCCCTGTTTGATTAGTAGTCTAGCTGCAACATTGACTGTCACCGTAATGGCGAGGAGGACGAGTCCTAGTTCCATGATCGCCGAGAGGTACATGCCTGATGGATCGGTCAGAGCAGCATCAAGATTGAGCACCATGTATGATGCGATTGTGCTAAAGGGGTAGTAGAGGCTCTTAGGAAGAACTTGAACGCCGGAGCCCGCAAGCATCGCGACAGCCATCGTTTCTCCGAGAGCTCTGCCCAGGCCTAGGACTATTGAACCAACTATTCCTGTCTTCGCGTAAGGCAGAACAATTCTCCTGGTCACCTCCCATCGCGTGAGCCCAAGGGCTTTGGCTCCTTCTCGTGATTCTTTGGGAGTTCGAGCCATCATGTCCCGGCTGATCGAGGCGACGATTGGTATGATCATTATCGCGAGGATTATTCCGGCCGAGAGGAGTCCAGGGCTGGAGATGGGTCCTGAAAAGATAGGGATGAAGGAGAGATGCTCGGCGAGGTAAGGCTCTACCGTGTTAAACAGATACGGGCCAAGAACGATCAATCCCCAGAACCCATAGACCACGCTTGGTATCCCGGCGAGCATCTCTACCATGAAAGATATCGGAGCCGCGATTCTCCGAGGCGCGACCTCGGTCAAGAAAATTGCTACTCCTAGTCCCGCTGGGACCGCGAGTAATATGGCAATCGCGGAGGAGGCTAGAGTGTCAGCAATGAAGACGAGGATTCCAAAAGAGGAGCCTGTGAGTCTATGTATTCCGTTGACGGTCTCAACGGTTCCGCTAAGACTAGGGTTCCAGTTGGCGCTAGTGAAAAATCCGAGTCCGTTGGAGATTATTGACGGATAGGCGTTGAATAAAAGAACCGCTACTGCCGAAATAATGAACAGGATAGAACTGGCTGCAACTATCAGCGTCAGAGATTTGTAGACGGTGTCTCCATACCGCTTTACCAAAAGCCTTGCCTACCAAACTTTCATGGGCCGATTTGCGCGGTCTGGTTTAGGCTCAGCTGGAGCACTTTGGCTGGGAGTGGAGTAAAGTGGTAGATGTTTAGAAACTCGGGCGAGCTACCATATTGAGGTAGCAAGCAGTAGGTCAGAAAGGCACGCAAGACGCTCGCAAAATTAGGATTCAGCTGTTGAATATTCACCAGAGCGTATCCATAGCCCACAACCGGGTATGAATCAGTCCCTGGGGCGTTGACCAACGAGATACGTTCGTCGGGAGGAGTATTGCCGGCAAGCGCGTTAAGCGCGTCCTGCACCGATTGACCATCCGTTGCATTTACAAAGTTACCCGCTTGGTTCTGCAGCCTGCCCGCGTGCAGTCCTAAAGGTAGGATCCACTGATCCAGAGCTTCGACGGACACATACGAAATCGAGCCATCTATTGGCGCGGCTTGAATTACGATTCCAGGATTTCCGAGGGCTGCTTGAGGAATATTGTCCAGACATGGATGGGTTTCCGTCGCGTAACAGGTTGGCCAATGTACGGTGAGCCCTGAGCCTATTGAGGCGTTCCAGCCAGGATCCGTCGAGAGGTACTGAGTAAATAGCCAGGTATCGGCCGCTGCGTCGGATCTGTAAAATGGCCAAATATCAGCATCCTTCCCCTGCTCGGCTCTGAGGATGGGTGCCGCTCCGGGGTTGATCGCGACGATCCTCGGGTCGTTCCAATACTGGATCGTCGTGTTGTATATCTCGGCGAGCAGTGTCGCGGTAAAGTTGAGATGCATTGTCGGCGGAATGTTCTTGACATTGTACTCGACAAGGGTGGCTGTCACGGATAGCGGTATGTTGAGAAAGTTCTGCAGGTTGGGGTTGGCAGCGATCTGTGCGTCGCTGAAATAGGCTGCTGATCCGCCGATCTGGACAAGACCTTTCGAAACGAAGGCCTGCCCCTCACCGCTACCGGTGTTGGCAGTATTGATTTGAATATTGGGATACTTGTCAATGAAATGAGAAGCCCAGAGTTGGAACATTGGAAACATCAGAGCCGATCCTGTCTCGGATATCGTAACTGATGGAAGACAATCCGGAAGAGTCGTCGAGCCGCGGGCAACCGGAGTGCAGAGGTTTGAAGCGTATTGAGGCTGAGCAGTAGTGTTGACAACATAGCCATAGACGCCCAATATTATGAGAGCTATGGCGTACACTGCCAGGCCCAGAGCTTTCCAGCTGGCCGTAAAGACTCCTCTCGAAGCGCCCGAGAGCCGCTTGGGTTAAGCCGTCCCGACATAAAATACGGAGAAGCTACGTATATCCTTACGAAGCGACATTAGAACCCCATTGGGCCCATCAGTTCAAGTGTCCTAAACTTGACCATTCAGTCAATGGAGGGGCTGGGGTTTGAAGACACGTGTTTCGTTAGCGATTCTCTCCATGGTGCAGAGTTCTTGCTAACCGATATGGAACCGATCTCGCCATTGCAATATGTCTAGCTCAATGCTCGCTGTCAGCGAACCGTCACGTATCGACCGATAGTGGCGCTCCCACTGTAGGCGATTCTTTCTCGTAGCGTAAGGTTCACAATCTCCTGAGCTGTATCAAAGATGCAGAGAGTCGAGAGGTAGTGGGTCTTCCTGAGAAGATTAAGCAGATCGAGGAGGAGATGAATAAGACCCAGATCAACAAACACACAGAACATCACATCGGCATGCTGAAAGCCAAGCTGGCACGGCTACGAGCAGAACTCGAAGCGTCAACAAGCAAGGGCGGAGGAGCCGCCTTTGAGATCCGGAAGGGGGGCGATGCGACCGTGGTCCTAATCGGACTCCCAAGCGTAGGCAAATCAACGATCCTTAACCGTCTTACAAACGCAAAGTCGAAGGTTGCCGCGTATGCGTTTACAACTCTAACCGTGGTCCCGGGAATACTCCGTCTCAACGGTGCAGACATTCAAATTCTTGATCTTCCGGGAATTATCAGCGGAGCCTCATCGGGGAGAGGCCGAGGGAGAAGAGTTCTCTCCGTAGCCCGAAACGCGGACCTTGTTCTCCTAGTTCTCGACGTTTTCCAGCCTGGCCAGATACAAGTGTTGAGGAGCGAGCTTCACGAGATGGGCATCCGAATCAATCAGAGACCACCGGATGTCGTGATCACGAAGTCGAACAAGGGAGGCCTCGCAATTACGACCAGCGTCAAGCTGACAAAGCTTTCCCAGGCTACCGTCAAAGGGATCGCAGACGCTTACGGTTTTAGCAACGGCGGCATACTAATCCGTGAGGACGTCAACGATGACCAGCTGATCGACGTGCTAACGGGAAACAGAAGGTACGTGCCAGCACTCGTCGTCCTGAACAAGGTCGACCTTGTCACCCCGCAGTACCTGGCAGCGGTAAGGAAACAGGTCGGAACAGATTTCGTCCCCGTGTCCGCTGAGAAGGGGCTGAACATGGAGTTGCTCGCAGAACGGATATGGGAGACGCTGAATTTCATCCGGATCTATTTGAAGCGTCCCGATGGAGATGCAGACTTTGAGAAGCCACTGATTCTGCCAGCGGGTTCTACTCTACGTGATGTCTGCAAGAAGATCCATCCACGGTTCGTCGAAGGCGCCAAGTACGCATTCGTCACAGGATCTAGCTCAAAATTTCAGGGTCAAAGAGTCAGCCTAGACCATGTTCCAGCAGACAAGGACGTGGTCACCATAATGAGATAATCTTGCTTGAGAGCGCGCAGTCTCAAAGGCAAAGCTAAACTATTATGTCTAATTGCTGAATATGTTCGGCGTAAGCATGATTGGTAAGGATACTCTCCCTTACTCTTGCCATTTCAATCCTCGTACTGATCGCCCTACCAACCGGTCTACCGGCACGCGCTCACGCCGACTCGCCAGTAGTTCCTTTGGTCAGAGTATTCAGTCCTGATTACGGCTCCTCCAACATCACAGACCCCGGACTGACAATCGGTAGCGAATTCACAATAGACTTGGACGTAAACAACGCCCCCACTTTCAACGCCTACGAAATCGCGCTCTTCTACGATCCGAGCTTCCTACAAGCAACCTCAACTGATCTTACTACATCAACGATGTTTCCCAACCCGTACTCGGCGATCGACTACATTTCCCCATCAGGAGGAGTCTTTCTCTCTGTCGTAAACCTCGGAGCGGTCAATGGTGGCAGCGGAACGCTAGCACATGTAACCTTCAAAGTGCTCGCAATCGGGGTAAGCCCTCTAGCCCTGGCCGCCGGCGCGGGAAACCCTACCAACGCTCGCGTGGCCGAAACATGTCAAGGCTGTCCCACTGGGAGCCCTGACTGGACAAGACTCCTAGCAGGCAGCCTCCACATTGACGTAAACAAGTCTGACGGGTATTTCAGAAACTCCTCCAACAAGCTAGGCCCAGTCGCCAGCTTCAGTATTACTCCCTCCTCGCCACAGGAAGGAAGCACAGTCACTCTCAACGCGACGGCCAGCTATGACCCTGACAATTCTTCACCAAGTAGCATCCGCCAGTACGAATGGGACTTTGGCGACGGGTCCACCGCTAATTCCACTATTCCCTTGATTAACCATGTCTATGCCGCAAATTCCGGAGTAGGTTTTCCGCTCTACGGAAACTTCTCGACTCGGCTAACAGTGGTCGACTCGGACGACGGCTTCGAAGGAATGATAACCCATTCGGTAGAAGTCATCCCAGTACCGCCTATCTGTCCACACGGACTCTCGATCATCAACGTGCCAAAAGACTGCCCTACAATTCAGTCAGCAATCGACTCAGCTGTGAAGGGTGGAACTATACAGGTATCGCCAGGAACATATGAGGAGAATCCGATAGTTCAGAAACCGGTGACTTTGATAGGCTCCGGCACCGACCTCACGATTGTTGAGGGAGGCTTCGAAATCTACTCCCCCAATGTCACGTTGACCGGGTTCAGAATCTTGAGTGGTCAGTCCGTCTACGGTATCTATTTTGGGTCAGCAGGTGGAGTGCTGGAGAACAATCTGATCATTGGGGAGAGCACCACTCCGAACGGTGTTGGCTATACTCAAGGGATTACAGTCAGTAATTCACCAGGAGTCTTGATGACCGGCAACATCATTGAGGATGAAACCTCGGGGGTATCTATTCAAAACTCGCCGGGAGCGACTCTACGAAACAACCAGATGTTCAACAACAGCTTCAGCTTTGGTGTCTCAGGCTCATACTCTCAGGACATCGATAGCTCAAACATGATAGACGGGAAACCCATATTCTATGGAACGGACGTCAGCACTTCCGAAATACCAACAGACCCGGGGTACATTGGTATAGTGAACTCCCACGATGTAAGGGTCGGGCCGATTCTGGTGTCTAATGTTGACCAGGGCATCCTCATCGTCAATAGCAGCCGAGTCACCGTTAATCGCTTAACCGCGATAGGGGTGCGTACCGGGGCTTCCATCTTTCATTCCGCGTCGATACTTCTTGAAAACAGCACAGTTCAGCCGTCTTCGTCTTGCACCGGGGCTGAACTTATCTCAACAGTCGAAAGTAGCATCAGCAACAACACGTTCTCCTTTTGCAGTACAGGCATAAGCCTCAGTAATTCGTCTGGTGATACGATCGCAAATAACTTCGTTCAATCATCGAGCTTTAGCTTTGGGATAGACGCGTACAACTCGACGATGAACCTGTTCATTAACAATCGACTCGCGAGCTCTGGATACTCGTATGCTGGAGGGTTTTCTCTCGATAACTCTCCAGCCAATCAATTGGTGGACAACGAGATCTCAGGAGGACTAACAATTTACGACTCGCCCATGAATACGCTCAGAGGTAATCAGATCCAAAGCAACAACTCTCCGAATATCGAGATAGATTCTAACTACATTCAGTGCTTGTTCGCCAGTGTGCCATGCAAACATCTGATCGACTACATTCAAAACATAGATTCGTCCAACACCGTCAACGGTAAACCGATCTACTATCTCGTCAACAGTAGGAATATTGCAGTTCCCTCGAACGCCGGATTTGTGGCTGTTGTCAATTCGACAAACATAAGCGTCAAAGATGTATCTCTTTCGTACAAC
>JAJPJY010000102.1 GCA_021323995.1 bacterium
GAATACATTCGTTCGCTACCCTACGGTACGGAGTTACGCGCCCTTCCATCTCCCGACAGTTAACGGTCGGAAGAAGGACACCCATCTCCCTAAGACTTAACAGAACCTCTTGATGATGCCTTCCAAAAACGCGAAGTTTTCCCAGAATATGGGCAATCCTGACAGGTTCTGGCAGATCCCCCCTCACCTGGGTTAGTCCCGGAATCCTTCTCAGTGCAGAGGGATCGAGTCCCCCAGCTTGACGTCGATCATAACTCGGCCTTCCGCTTATTGCGCCACGTGTCTTGTTGTTCTCCACAATTGGCACGTTAATTAGGAATAACCGGGTAATACGCCGGATCTCTGCCGAATCCAAGTGACGTTCAGGATCGTGAATCAATATTATTTTCAGCTCTGGGAAGTATTTCGACTTTGAGATTTCTCGTCCTAACTGACCTGAGCTTTCCCTTTTGGAGAACGAAAGAACGCCATCGAGATACAGTCCTCCTCGAACCACCGCTCCGATAATGGTTCTAGCGTTACACGCATCCAGGCCCAGTATTCTGGTTTCTTTTTTCAAATTTGCTAGGGATTTCATCTCCCCAATCGTGCGAGTGCAAGCTCCGCGAGCTTGGCAAAACTTTGGGAAGGTGTGGTGCTTTCAGCCTTCAAGCATAATACGATCTCGTCCAGGGTCATCAGCTTACGAAGCCAGACATAGCCCAGTAGAGCTTCGACACTGTTCGCCACGTCGCCCCGTCCAACTCTCCGTGGCAAATGTTTTCTCAGTCCTGCCTTGACCGCGGCTTCAGCGAGTGTCTTGTCTGCGACCTTGGTGCCCCTCGGGTAGCCGGTCGTCTCGGTTAGGGTCAACGAGTAGGCGAAATTCAACAAAGCATCACCAAACTGCGCCAGTCTTGTGTCGGTCAAAATCTTGGAAAGACTTTGACTTTGTTCCATGATCAATGTCTGTAGATGCTCGCCGTTCAGCTATTTGGCGACAATGCTCGGTAAGTGATCCAGTGAAGGGATTATGTAATCGGCGCCCGCTTTCTCAAGCTCATCTCGGGAAAAGAATCCTTGTGGCAGACCAATGGTTCTTGTCCCTGCTTTCCTTCCGCCGATCATGTCAACCGGTTCGTCGCCTATTACGAAGCACTCAGCAGGTCGGACCTTGAGTTGACCCATAGCCGAAAC
The DNA here is from genome assembly GCA_021323995.1 of bacterium. Lineage (GTDB taxonomy): Archaea > Thermoproteota > Bathyarchaeia > 40CM-2-53-6 > 40CM-2-53-6 > 40CM-2-53-6. The sequence goes on from JAJPJY010000102.1 coordinate 1,177, forward strand.
GAATGGTCGTGGTGACGGTTTGAATTCTGGCTCATCGTCTGGAGTTATTACTGAGTCGAAATATTGCTGCATATTCCATTTGTCCAGCCTTCGTGTGATTCGCTGTTTTCTTACGAAGGTGACTATTCCCAGGCGATACCCTGATCGGACCAAGTCTTTCAGCAGTTTGAGGGTGGACTCGTCGGGTCCTGCCTTATCCATTCGTGCGTCGAGCCTTTCGAAGAAAACGGACCTTACATGATCATCTTGAACAACATTGTTGTCTCTCGCCAATTCGGTGGCGACATTACTGATCCTGAGTGTTCCGCTGAACTCGCCATCTCTCCTAATCATGAAACGCGCTTTCTCCAACGCGTCATGAGGATTGATGGGTATCTGAAAATCTCCTAGGGTTTCCGCTATGATTGATACCCAGATTCTCCAGTCCCCATATAGGGTTCCGTCAAAGTCGAAAAGGAGTCCCTTGGCCAGCGCGGCCCCAGCTCCGGCTAACCTTCGTTCTTTATGGCTGACGAGAATTTCTCGACAAACTCTTCGATGTCGGCCCGGATCTTCTTGGACGCTCGGTCAAGCGCTTTGTCGGCTTGCCCATCTCCTTTCATCCGGACCGTGATGATTGATTGTCTGAAGAGAGGATGGGGCTGGTCGTATCCTGCCCAGTCGACGGCCTTGTCCTCGAGGAGTGTTTCCTGCATTAGGTTTCCGAAGCTATGGCCTTCGCCCTCGACCTCTACTTTCAAGAGACTCTTCGATCTTTTTAGGACGTTGATTTTCAACTTGGAACAGTATTCTCCGACTGGAATTCTTCTGCTAGTCGTCGTCTTTCAACGTTTCTGCAAACGCTGCAGCGAAGTATATGTCCGGAGAGTACTAGTTCCCCGCCACACCTCGAGCAGTATGCTTTGATGACTCCTAGGTCTCTCCCGACAGTCGTCAGTTTGGGTATACGCTGGCTAGTGTCGATCACCTTCGCTCGGATTATGTCGTTGGGCTTGCAAACGTCGCCCATTATGCGCTCGAATCGTGGGCTCGAATTGCTAATATGAAGCATGCCGGTGAACGGCAGAGGCATTTTCTTGCCGTCCACTACAATGATGTTGACAATGGCCATCTTCTCCTGTACCTTCTCGACCACTCCGATGATTGACGAGCCTTCCTCGGGCACTACAACGGGACCTGTCATAGGTTTAACGGTTACAACATGTCTCTTTGGGTCAAGGGCCGCCTTTCCTGTCTGCGCAGAGTAGACTATTCCGTCAACCTCGACTGTTCCTCGTCCTGGATCGAATTCTTCGACTACGCCCAGTTTCTCGCCGGGTACTACGAAGGTTCCGTCTAGCTTCTTGATCATATCTTCTGTCCACACTCGGGACAGAACTTCGCCCCGACCGTTACTGGTTTTCCACAGTTGGGACAGGGCGTAGTTGCAGGGGTCGGAGGGGCCATTGTGGCCCCACAGTTGGGGCAGAACCTCGCTCCTTGCTGGACCTGGCCGCCGCACTTTGGACATGAGACGAGGCCTACCTGCGGTTGCATCATGGACTGCTGCATCATGGGTTGTTGCATTGGAGCGTTCATTACTTGTGGAATAAGAACCATGCCCGACCCTAGCCCAGCTCCTGATGATCCGCTGAGGCTCTGGCCGATATCCTTCGCTGTCTCCATTCGAAGTACATCAGAGGTTGCTGCGTGCTGTTTGATCCAGAAGAGTCGGTCTCGGAACTGGTCCGATGTGTCGATGCCTTCGAACTTGAAGTCAACCAGGTCCGTGCCGAGTCTGGTTAGAGCGTCGTTGATGTTGACTTTGACATCGGTGGATGCTTTGTCTAGCTGGGTGAAGGCGGTTGTGAGGTCATACTTCGACATTACGTCGATGACTCTCTCGTTGATGAATCCTCTGATGAAATCATCTACTTGCCCCGTGGTGTAGGCTCCCTGGCCTCCCACGACCTCGTTGACGAATAGATTAGGATCTTTGATCCTGAACCATGCTGTGCCGTGAACCATGAGCGGGGCTAGTTCGGTCGTCTGGGCTTTGGCGCCCCATTTGCCCGCGAACTGTTTTGTCGATACATAGATTACGATCGCAGTGAAGGGATCTTTTCCGCCAAAGAATATTCCATATGCCTTCTGAATGATAGGCAGGTTCAGAGTTGTTAGAGTATGTCTTCCCGGTCCGAAGACGTCGTATGCTTTGCCGTCGCGTAAGAATACTGCTGCTTCGAACTCGTGAACGATAAGCTGGGCGCCAGTTGTAATCTGTTCAACTGGGTAGCGCCAGACCACATCGTCTGGTCCGGCCCCTCTCCATTCGATTACTTGTGGCATTCTAAGCCTGTACTCCTACTATGATGTCCTTCCGGCCGTTATACGCATTCTCGATAGCATCCACTGACTTCATTGCATCGCCCACCTTGCCCTTGGCTTCCTGAATCCGACCGTTGTCGACAGAATCCCTCAGCGCTTGTATCGTGGCCGTCACGTTGTCTGCCATCTGTATCAGTTGCATATCGTAACCCATCATTCTATCCAAGTCTGGCTCTCTAACCTTCGTCGAATCGAAAAATCCTGAGTAGCCGTATTCTGAATGGTTGACCCGCTCCATGATCCTGTCGAGACGAGCGAGCAGATGATCAGTATCATCCCATGAGTCGTTTGCCCCCTGGTTGACGAGAGAGCGGTAGATGTCCTTAGTCGAGGCCTCAGCGTCGGAGAGCTTTTGATAGATCTGGTTTCTAATGAGCTTGTCAGACTCTCGTCTCATTTCTTTCTCTTTGTACCCATGAAAACCTGGCACTACAAGCTCTATCTTTTCGAGGAGCCCTGTCTGGGTCTTGACTCTGTCGAAATATGGATTACTCGCAGAACTCATCTCTCAAACCCGATCCTGATCGAAAGTTGACAGTTTCTTTCTCAATTCCTTATTTAAGGGTGTCAAAACCCGACTTGAGGAAAATTCGTGACGGGATTGGTCATCTTGGAGAGATAACTCAAACTACGTGTCTGTTGAGATTCATCGAGAATCTGTTTATATCTCGACATCTGAAAGGGATCGTCAGCGGCTCTTGTAGCTTTGTCGGATAGTTCAACACCAATCGGTTCTAGGCTGGGTCTTAACGGAGAAGAGAAGGCGAGCATTCTTGCTCTTTACATTGTACTTGCTGTTGCGACAGCCTTCGGATTTATCGGCTCCATCGTGCTTGGAAGGGCCTCGTCTCTGTTGTTCGGACTCTGCATAGCCGCCTTTGTTCTCGGCCTGCGGCATGGTGTCGATGCTGACCACATTGTCGCGATCGATAACACTACTAGGAAACTGATTCATGAGAATAAGAGACCGCTCACTGTCGGGACTTGGTTCTCCCTCGGCCATTCCACTGTGGTGATGGGGATGACTGTCGCTCTTGTGCTGGCGACGAAGATAGTGGTCCAGAACAATTCGATCCTCCGGACCTCGGGTTCTATCATCGGCACAGCTGTATCGGGAACATTTCTCTTTCTGATAGGAATCGTAAACGCTCTGATAGTTGTAGGGGTCTACCGTGTGTTCCAAAATCTTCGAAGAGGAAGACTCGACGAGACTGAGCTTAACAATCTGCTTGAAAACCGGGGGTTTCTAAACCGGTATCTCAAGGGATTATTTCGGATAGTCAAGAAGCCCTGGCAGATTTATCCAATCGGCGTGCTCTTTGGGTTGGGATTTGACACGGCGAGCGAGATTCTCTTGTTCGCTCTCGCTGTGAGTTTCGGGGTCGCGTCTGCGGTTCCTATCTGGATGATCATGATTCTTCCGTTGATGTTTACTCTCGGAATGGTTCTCGTGGATACTACGGACGGCGTGACCATGTGTATTGCCTATGGCTGGGCGTTTGTGAACCCGCTTCGAAAAATCTACTATAATCTAACAATCACTGTCATTTCCGTTCTCGTAGCGTTTGCTATTGGCGGAGTGGAACTTCTCCAAGTCTTGTCCGGGGAGCTGAACCTTCAAGGTCCATTCTGGGCGTGGTTGGGCGCGGTCAGATTTGATACATTGGGCTATGGAATAATCGGTATCTTTGTAGTCAGCTGGCTTGGCTCAATGGCTTTGTGGAGGATTAAGCGATTTGAGGATGAGGTCGCGGGACCGAAGGTACGATTCTAGGTCCGGCATATTCGTCTAGGGGTTACAACATGACTATTCGCCAGTCCGCAGCATACCGATTTGGCAGCGTTGAAGACTGTCAAGCAAGACGAGCCCATCTCCCGGAGCCGTTTTGTTGACTGCCCAGTTTGCAAGAACCACACGCTCAAGGTTAAACGGACTGTACAGGTGGGCAGATGTAAGAGCTGCAGCGAGACCTACAAAGTCATTGTTGTCTACGTCAAGACTGGGAGGAGGACGAAACCTTCCGACTTGACCACGGAGGTCCGGCCAGAGAGCAAACAAGAGACCAAGCCAGAGATCGCGCCGGACTCGTCGCTACCTTCGTGGCAGTTGCCCTCCGATAACTCTCTCTTCGGTTCTTCCACTGACTCGTATTCCGGGTTATCTGACGCGATTTTTGGGAAGAAGCCTGATAGCGAGAGCGGCGAGACGGGCTCCTCTGGTAGTCAGTAGGCTAGGGACGAGACGGCTGAAAACAGTCGCTAGGCTATTTGTTGTCTTTCTTTTTGAAGCCGAGTGATAGAGAGTTTACGCAGTAGCGCATTCCGGTCGGCCGGGGTCCATCATCGAAAAGGTGACCTAGGTGGCCCCCACAGTTCCTGCATACGATCTCTATTCTCTCCATGCCGAGAGTACGGTCCGGGATCTCGCTGATCTTGTCCTTGGCCAGTGCGGTCCAGAAGCTTGGCCAGCCGCTGCCGCTGTCGTATTTTGACTCTGACGAGAAGAGTTCTGTGCCGCACCCGGCGCAAGTGTAGACTCCGGTCTCCTTGTTGTGGAGAAGTTTGCCGGTGAAGGCGGGTTCGGTGTGCTTCTTTCGGAGTACCTTGTACTGTTGTGGATCTAGCTCTTTCTTCCACTCGTCGTCGGTCTTGTTCATGACCATAACTTCCAGAGTGCTCGGCCACTATTTGAACGCCCCACTGCTCCGACTATTAACGGAACGGCCGATCCGACGGGTCCAAACCGAAACCCAGTTCCATATGATCCAGTGGCTCCGAGAAATTTTTGTTTTCGAACGCTCCAAGCGTGATCCCTATCGTCGCTAGGGCCCTTTCACGCTCACCAAACGGGCTGACGAAGGGCATTATCGGCCCGGTCTCCCCGTTTGAGATCGGGGCTTGTTCTGGGCGAATTCGTAGGAAGATTTTCCGAAGAAATGGTCTGTGTCACGGGAGATCGCGCTCCAGAGATTTTTGGCGAGGGCCCCAGTCAGTTGAAAGCATTTCAGGCTTAGATTCCGGATATTCCTGCAGAAATGGCGGGTCGTCCATTCTCTTCATGTGGTCGGTCAGCGTCCAAGTGAACGTGCAAGATCGTAGAGGTCAGATCGTAAGCCCCGATTCGAGATCTGGGTTTATTCTGAACCGTTTGCACTTCCGGAAATGAGCTTCGACTACTTTGCTTTCCAAGTGAATATCTTCTCGGGCTGGAACTCTGCAATCGAATCGGTGACCCAACCATACTTCCGCTTTTGGGCCTCTAGGACCCGTGTGGACTTGTCGCTTTTCATGTCGAGAAACCTGGTGTTTCCTTCGAGTATGGCCTGGCGCTTCGAGCCTTCAGCGAGCATAATCGTCACGGCAGGATTGCGTTTGAGATTCCGGTAGCGGGCAGTTGCTTCGTCGACTCCGAGGTAGAAGACACCGTCGACAAATGTGAGGTCGGTGGGCGAAAGATGGGGCTTGCCATCTGGTCTTACAGTTGCTGCAAGTGTAAGGACTCTACTGTTGGCGAGTTCTATCAGCTCGCTCCCGGTTAGAGGATTCTGGCTGTATACGTTCTTCGTGTGGGTGCTGGCTTGGCTGAGAGAATCTTTGATGATGTCGTCTAGGCTGGACAAGGATGTTTCGGCGCTAAAAGAGACCCGAACTTCGGCAGATAAACTGATTCAGCTATGTGCTAAACCTTGCAGCCTTCCCCACGAACGGATTCGCGAGTTTCTCATCACCAATGGTTGTCTCGGGTCCATGTCCCGGATAAACAACCGTCTCGTCATCCAGCTTGAACAACTTCTCTTTGATAGAGCTCAACAGTGTCGTGAGGTCGCCTCCGGGAAGATCGGTTCGGCCTATAGACTGGTTGAACAGAGCATCACCCGTCAGGACATAGCCGGTACCGTAGAGACTGACGCTACCAGGCGAGTGACCCGGAGTATGAATCACACGAACCGTCTCGTCTCCCACCCTTAGAAGATCTCCATCTTTGAGGTAGCCGTCAACCTTAGGTGGAGGCGGCACCTCGAATCCCATAAACTGGCGCACTCGCGACTGCATCGACTGCAGCATCGGCAGATCCTCAGGATGAATCAGGAATTGCGTCTTGGTCGCCTTTCGGATTTCTTCCACGCCCAGAACGTGATCAAAGTGAGTGTGAGTCGCGAGAATCTGAGTCGGAGCAGCGTTGAGATCTTTGATAAACCGCAGAATTCTCTCCGACTCATCTCCAGCGTCGACGATAAGAGCATGACTCTTGGATTCAATGATGTAACAATTGGTCTGTAGTTGTCCAACTACCAAGGTGTGAACCTTCGCCAAAGCCTTACTCGACAGTTAGCAGCCAGGCGTCGAGGCAATAAGAATTGTCGGAGTTTTTGCGCACGATCTCCAGGGAGGCGTCGCCGGTCGAATGTTCGAAACTATGCCTTTTTTCCGAAATCAGACAAGGAGCAGGCTTGAAACAGACGTTTGATTGTCCGCAGTAACGAATGGAGGCCTCCGAAAACCGGGCATTTTAGAGTATGCTACAGCTAGGGATTTCAGCTCACAGGTATCCGGGTCTATCTTCGAGAAGCCAAGAACTTATATTGATAGTAGATTCGAACTGAACCATGAAGAAAATACTAGCCATAACAACCCTCGCAATCGCAGCCCTAATGCTAGTCCCCGTCGGAATAATTACGGTCACTAGCAGCATTGACTACGTTCCAGGCGTCCAGTACACTGCACTTGGACCGGCAACCTCTCTGCCACAAGGCATTCCTCTCTGCAAGAGCGCCAGTCTAGGCAGCATCGTCTGCTACACTCCATCCTTCATCAGAGCCGCTTACAATTATCCATCCACACTCGACGGTTCTGGTCAAACCATCATTCTTGTTGACGCGTTCGGTAGCCCGACGATCGCCAATGATTTGGCCACTTTCGATGCGCTCTTCAACATTCCAGCTCCGCCCTCTTTCACGATCTTCTGCGGCGACTCTAGCAAACCATTCGATGTTAGCACGTGCCCTTCAGTCAACCTAGTTGCAGGCAATCCGAAGCATGCCGAGTTCAGCTGGACCATTGAGACTAGCCTAGACGTCGAATATGCTCATGCAATGGCCCCAGGTGCCAACATAGTTCTCGATGTCGCTGACACTTCAAGCGGTAACGCTCTCAACATCGCAGAATCTGCCGCAATAGCACAGTTCCCAGGAGCCATATTCTCGCAAAGCTTTGGCATCCCTGAGATCTTCTGCCTCCACAACGGCAACACCTGCGACATTATGCAAGCAGAGAACAACTACGCCACTGGAGTTGCTGCAGGCGATACTTTCCTCGCCTCTGCAGGAGACAGCGGTGCCGACTTCGGTTTCGGTCTCGCCATGTCCAACTATCCAGCTAGCAGCGTCTACAACACTGGAGTCACTGGCACAATGGGATTACCCTACAACGCAACTGGAACTCTCCAGCCATGCCCGACCTCCACTCCAGGATCATGCACCTCAGGACTCTCAACGTACCACGGACCATGCGTGCTCGGCCGTCTCACCCCTCCTGCCTGTGTCGCCGATGGATATGGTGGCGAACAGGTCTGGAACGAACCACAATTCGGTGCCGCAACCGGCGGTGCTCAGAGCTTGCTCTTCGGTGTCCCATCGTACCAGAGCGGCCTAGGCTTGACCTCTAGAGGCCCTGACGTTGCATACAACGCAGCCGTCAACGGAGGAGTTCTCGTGGTCTACGGAGCCCTTGGACCTCAACTACTAGAGATCGTCGGAGGAACCAGTGCCGGCTCCCCACAATGGGCGGGCATCGTCGCATTAGCCAACGAGGCCCGTGTCAACGCAAGCAAAGGTCCTCTCGGCGGAAACCTAAACACCGACCTCTACAACATCTACCACAGCTCGAACTATGCAACAGCCTTCCACGACATAACAGTGGGCAACGACCAGCTCGTAGGTTCAACTGTTGGTTTCTCAGCCGGCTCAGGCTACGATCTAGCCTCAGGAATTGGCTCGCCAATAGTCAGTAACCTAATAGTCGACCTAACTGCGGCATAAGCCAGGAACAATAGGGGAGGACAAACCTCCCAAACCCCTTTCTTTTTGCAAACAGAATGCCTGACCTCAATAGTCAAAAGCCTTGACTCAAACGCCGTTCCATTCCTTGAAGCTATGGTCTAACTCGAGGATTTCTACTTCTGACAAGAATCACCAAGGAAATTGCTGCAATCATCGCTATCATACCAGGGACCAAATATACGGCAAAGAGAGCCAACTTGTCAATTGCGACGATAGCACCACCCACTGTCCCAGAAGAGGGAGAGAAGACTTCAACTCTATTGTTCCCGGTTCCAAGCGAGCTACCGGTATCGGCCACATAGACATTGCCTGCGGCATCTACAGCCACACCCTCTGGGTCGACGAACTGGCCAGTCCCCGAACCCATTGATCCGATAGAAGCGAGAAAGGTGGCGCTCCCGGTGAACTCCTGAACCCGGTTATTGAAGGTGTCAACAACATAGACGCTGCCCGCGGAATCTACAGCAATTTGCCCTGGAATGCTGAATTGGCCATTGCTACTCCCGGAAGATCCCCAGAGTGTTTCAAAAGTGCCTGAGCCTGAGAACCTTTCAACGCGATTACCTTCTGAGTCAACAACGAACACATTGTTCGAGCTGTCAATTGCAATACCGGTTGGATTCTTGAACTGCCCATTTCCAGTTCCCAATGACCCCCAAGAAGTTAGGAAGTTCCCTGAATTGTCAAACTTTTCAACTCGGTTGTTGCTGTAGTCGGTGACGTAAACATTGTTTGAGCTGTCAATTGCGATGCCGTACGGCTCGATGAACTCTCCATTGCTGGTCCCAAAGCTACCCCACGTCCTGTTGAAGGTGCCGTTGGGAAGAAACTTCTCGACTCGATTGTTACCCGAGTCAGAAACATAGACGTTCCCAGAATGGTCGACCGCGACTCCCCACGGGCTGTTAAACTGGCCGGTACCGTTTCCCGTAGATCCCCAAGTGAGTAGAAAAGTCCCGCTTAGCGAGAATATCTGTACTCTATTATTGCCGGAGTCCACAACGTAAATGTGGCCCAGACCGTCGAGACTTACGAAGTAAGGGGTTGACAAGAGACCTGGCC
>JAJPJY010000114.1 GCA_021323995.1 bacterium
ATTGTACCACAAGAACGCCTCGCCCCGAGAGTCATAACCTCGGATGTTGACAAGGTGGAGAACTTCATGCGTTCCGCGTTGAAAGAGGGACACGAGGGTCTAATGGCCAAGTCACTATCCAGCAACTACTCCATAGGGGCCCGTGGAAAGAAATGGTTCAAGATCAAACCAGCAGACAAACTGGACGTGGTGATCGTCGCGGCTGACTGGGGCAGCGGACGGAGGGTTGGATGGCTGAGCAATTACCACCTCGCTGTAAAGGACGAGGATACCGGCGAGTTCCTGGTGATAGGGAAGACGTTCAAGGGATTGACAGACGTAGAGTTCGAGACGGTCACGAAGCGGTTGCAGGAGCTGAAGACGCGAGATGGCCGTTACACGGTCCATGTCAAGCCAGCTATCGTTGCTGAGGTTGCCTACAACGAGATTCAGAAGAGCCCGACATACAAGTCCGGATTCGCCCTAAGGTTCGCCAGAATATCCCGGTTTCGAGACGACAAGAGTCCGGAGGACGCGGACACTCTACAACGGCTTCAGCAATTGTACGATAAACAGTTCGAAAACAAAGCACGCTACACTGGATAATTAATATGGCTGCCTAACAAATGAAGTCTGACGATTTATCATGGGTTTCAGTTCGGAGCAGGGAAATGCCAAACAACCGCGATCAAAGGAGACGCAGGGACAAGATTTCTTTCGAATGTTTTCGGGTACAAGACTACTCAAGCTATGTATGTAGCTGCTAAGCTCGGGATCGCTGATCACCTTGTGAGTGGACCGAAGTGTGTCGATGAGCTTGCAAGAGAAGTCGGAGCGGACCATAAGGCACTGTTGCGACTGATGAGGCATTTGACCGCCTTAGACGTATTCAAGCTGGACGAATCGAAAAAGTTCTCGCTGACCCCCCTTGGAGAATTGCTTCGCAATGACGGTGTTGAATCGATGAGATATGCCGCGATCTATGCAGGAGAGGAAAACTACAAGGCGACTGGCGAGTTGTTGCATTCAGTTCGGACCGGTGAAACAGCATTCGACCATCTGTACGGCAAGGGCCACTTTGATTGGTTGGGTGACCACCCAGATGAGAGTTCGACTTTCAATAAGGCTATGGCCCAATCGTTAAGACGTCGAGCGAATCCCGTCGAATCTTATGATTTCTCCCGTAAACGTTTGGTAGTGGATGTGGGTGGCGGACGAGGCGATCTGATCAGTTCTATCATGCAGGCTAATCCAGGCTTGAAGGGAATCCTTTTCGATTTGCCACAAGGAATGGGTGAGGCTGAGTTGCATTTGAAGACGAAGGGTGTTGCCGATCGGTGTAGGGTCATGAGTGGGTCTTTCTTCGATTCTGTTCCCGAAGGGGGGGATGTCTATGTTCTATCGCGCATTCTCCACGACTGGCCCGATGACAAAGCTGCGACTATTCTGGCCAACTGTCGAAAGGCGATGAAGAAGGGCGACACTCTCTTAATCCGCGACAGTGTGCTCACCGACCATGACGAGATAGGGTCTCAGCAGGACCTTACCATGATGATTATGACAGGTGGTGTAGAACGAACCGAATCCGAATGGAAGAGCCTTCTAAAGCCAGCAGGCTTTAGCTTAACAAAAGTCCATAAGAAAGAAGGCCAACTCGATCTAGTTGAAGCAAATCCCATCTAGAACCAGGACACCACTCTCTACCCGGGCCAGGGTTATCGTTTTGCCAGAAGGACGTACATGTCCCCCTTCAGTGCAAGATAAATTCAAACGGACCTAATTCTCATGAATATCCAAGGAAAACGGACCAATGTTGCGGTGCTGTTCAGTGGAGGGAAGGACAGCACGTACTCAACATGGGTTGTTCAGCACCAAGGGTGGGACATCAACACTCTAGTAACCGCGAGACCTAGTGATCAGGATTCGCTGATGTTTCATTATCCCAATATTGAGTGGACCGGTCTCCAGGCAAAGTCGATGGGTCTTTCACACCAGATCGTCGAGGCGAATGAGAACGACGAAATGTTGGGCCTTCGACGATCTCTGAGCGCACTGAAAGACAGACGAAGCATCACAGGTCTCGTTACTGGAGCGGTTGCGAGCGATTATCAGAAGACCCGGTTCGATAATATGTCTGACGCGATCGGGCTGAAAACCTTCGCGCCTCTCTGGCACAAGAACCCGAAACTGCTTGTAGACGATCTCAAGAAGTCGGGGTTCCGAATAATCCTTACAGCAGTTGCAGCCAATGGTCTAGATGAGTCCTGGCTGGGCAGTGAGCTTACGGACCAAGAATGGTCACGGCTTGAGAGGTTGTCAAAGATTCACGGAATACACCTGACAGGCGAGGGTGGAGAGTATGAGAGCTTTGTTCTAGACGCGCCTCATTTCTCGAAGTCGATAGAGATTGAAGAGAGCCGCAACGAATGGCAGGGGGACCGCGGTCGTATGATAATCGAAAAAGCGTCATTGCGGGATAAGCCGAGCAATTGAAGATCTTACTTCTTCCCCGATTTTTTCTGGGTCCAAAGCCTTGAGTTTCCGGTTGATCATCAAAGGCCTGCCATCAACTATTGTCGTGTCGACATTCTGACCGTTTGCTGAATAGACCAGGTCGGAGACGACTGTTTCCTTCTGATGAATTGGGATTAGGTTTGGGTCTCGCAGGTCTAGAAGGACAATGTCTGCTTGTTTACCGACTTCCACACTGCCCAAATCCTTCTCGCGTCCGATACAGCGAGCACCTCCCAGGGTCGCCATGTCCAACACTTGTTGAGCGTTCATTACCGTAGGGTCCCATCTGGAATTCTTGTGGACCAAAGCTGTCATCTTCATCGTATCAAACATGTCCAGCCCGTTGTTGCTCGCAGCTCCGTCAGTGCCCAGCCCAACTGAGACGCCAGCATCCAGCATCTCCGGTACTGGCGCGGTTCCTCCGCTGGCCAGTTTCATGTTCGAGACGGGACAGTGAGCGACCCTAACGCCTTTCTTGCCGAACAATCTGACCTCGCTTTTGGTCAGCCAGACCCCGTGGGCGGCTAAGACCCGATTGTTGAGGAAGCCAATCTTGTCTAGATACTCTGCAACGCGTCCCTTTCCATCTTTCTCGAACTGAGCTTGTTCTCCTCGGGTCTCGGCAATGTGAATGTTGACCAGAGCGTTCTCTCTTTCCGCGATGTCTCTCGCCCAGAGCAGTGTTTCTGGGCCGCAAGTGTATGGAGCGTGTGGACCGACTGCAAAGTTGATCAATGGGTTGTGTAGTTTGTGAATGTATTCTAGGAACTTGAGCGTGGTTTGCCGCTCTTGTTCGGTGCCCACTTTTTCAGGTTTGTCTATCATACCGGGTGACAGGATCGCTCTGAGACCCGCCTCGTTTACCGCTCTCGCAACATCCTCCATGTGAAAGTACATGTCAACGAAACATGTCGTGCCAGTGCGGGTCATCTCCAAACTGCCGAGTAGCGCACCATGGTAGCACATTTCCCCGGTGAGGCGAGCTTCTAGGGGCCAGATCTTCTTCTCAAGCCATTCCCGAAGCTCTAGGTCGTCCGCGTAGCCTCGGAATAGACTCATGGAGAGATGCGTGTGGGTATTGATGAGTCCCGGAATCAGGACCTTCTTCCGACAGTCGATCACTTCGTCCTTTGCGGCGGACGTCGCTCTGCCGACTTCTTCGATTCTTCCATCGTTAATCCGGACGGATGCGTTGCGTAGGACCCGGCGTTGGGGGTCCTGTGTGACTATCCACTCACAATCTTTCAAGAGCAGTCCGAAGGGTCATCACCTCATTCGATAGTCGCATGCCTGCTTTTGAGCTGCTTCTCCGTGATCCCAAGCTTGTGCATCAGTTCCGGAACTAGACTGTCTAGAAAAACTTGGCATGCAATCTCAAAGATCGTTCCAAGGGGCGCAAGAGGCTCATGGATTCCCGCGATCTGGCGTGTGAAATAGTCTCGTTCTTCTGCGATCTGGGTCCGTCCTCGAACCTTGACCACATAGTCCGCCATCTGGCCCAACTGGTTCTCGGGAAATGATGTTATCGCCACGACTTTAGCGCCTACCTCCTCGCTGATTTCAGCAGCGGTGATAGCGAGCTTGGTCTTACCTGAGCCCGAGATAGCTATGACAAGATCGCCCTTCCCGATGGCTGGTGTTATTGTCTCGCCCATCACGTAGACGCTAAAGCCAAGATGCATTAACCGCATGGCGAACGCCCGCCCGATTAGGCCGCTCCTGCCAACACCGAGAACTAGTAGTCTGTGAGATCTCTCTTTGACCAGCAAGTCAACGA
>JAJPJY010000079.1 GCA_021323995.1 bacterium
AATCGGTGTTAGGTTTATTAAACGGCCGATTAGTTTCACCGGCTCAGCCTGGTAGGTCGGACCCCGGTCCTCCGTGCCCTGAGGTAGCATCAAGTACTTGGTCAAGAAGCAGAGCAAAGAGAAGGAACCCTCTTACGACGTATTCAAACATGACCTAGTGCCAAAGCATGTCCTTCTAAACGCTGCCGAATCGAAAAAGGTCCTTGAACTATATCATATCAAACCCTTCCAGATACCATACATTAAGTCCACGGATCCTGCGGTGAGAGCTATCGGAGCAAAGCCCGGCGACATCGTCAAGGTCATCCGGAGGAGTGCCACAGCGGGCGAGTCTGATTTCTACCGGTATGTTGTAGAAGATTTTTGAAAAAAACATTTTGGGAATTGAAATAATGGCAGTAACCACAAACCAGCTCTGGAACCTCACGAAGGAGTTCATCCATGACAGCGGCCTAGTTCGGCAGCACATCGACTCTTACAACGAGTTCGTCGAACGAGGCCTACAGGCTATCGTGGACGAAGTAGGAGACCTGCCCATCGAAATAGGAGACTACCCGCTAAGAATCAAACTGGGAAAGATCGAAATAGGGGCGCCGAGAGTAATAGAAGTAGACGGGACAGAACGCTCAATCTACCCCGCTGAGGCAAGAATCCGCAACCTCACCTACGCCGCCCCGCTGCACATGGAAATGATTCCAGTTATCGGGGAACGCGAAGGACAGCCCGAAATGGTCTATATCGGAGACCTACCGGTCATGCTCAAATCCAGAATCTGCCTACTCTCCAAACTGTCAGCTGACGATCTCATAGGAGTCGGAGAAGACCCCCTCGATCCCGGAGGATATTTCATAGTAAACGGATCAGAACGAGTCATAGTCGCACTGGAAGACTTGGCGGCCAACAGAATACTGGTCGATGTAGAACACACCGGAGTGAATCCAACCTACAAGGCGAAGATATTCTCAACAACAGTCGGGTTCAGAGCCCGCATAGAAGTCGCGCTCAAGAGCGACGCAGGTGTCTACGTCACAATGCCCGGGATACCCAGCGACATACCATTCATGATCCTGATGCGAGCGCTCGGCTTCGAAGAAGACGCAAAAGTAGCCGAGCTCGTTAGCCTCGACCCGACTATCCAAAACGAACTGGAAGGATCATTCGAAAAATCACTAGAAGCAACAAACCAGAGAGACGCCCTACTATACCTGGGAAACAGGCTCGCTCCGGGACAGGTCGACGAGTATCGACTCAGAAAGGCAGAGTCAGTCTTGGACAGAAATTTCCTTCCCCACATGGGGCGAGTACCGGCGGATCGGCGAGAAAAAGGCCTCTTCCTGTCAGAAATCGCCACTCGAATTATCGAGCTGAAACTTGGAAGAAAGACTCCGGACGATAAGGACCATTACGCCAACAAACGACTGAAACTCGCAGGAGCACTCCTTGCCGAGCTCTTCAGAATCTCGTTCCGAAACCTAACCCGCGACCTCAAGTACCAACTTGAAAGAATAACGATCAGACGACATATCGAGTTCTCCATTGCTAACGCGATAAGGCCCGGAATAATCACCGAAAGAGTCCAGCACGCCATCGCCACGGGCAACTGGGTCCGAGGAAGAATCGGTGTAACGCAACTACTAGACAGAACCAACTTCGTCAGCACCCTCAGCCACCTTCGACGGCTCCAATCACCACTCAGCAGAAGCCAGCCAAACCTAGAGGCCAGAGATCTGCACCCGACACACTATGGAAGACTCTGCCCTGACGAGACCCCAGAAGGCTCCAACTGCGGACTAGTCAAGAACCTCGCCCTCTCAAGTAGCATTTCAGTCGGAATCGATCCGAAGGAAATAGTCGACAAGCTCCACCGAATGGGTGTTATACCCATCGAAGAAGCGGACAAGAAACTCCGAATGACCGGAGGAAAAGTCGTCGTCGACGGGATCATCGCAGGATACTCAAAGGATCCGGTAGCACTCGCCCAAGAACTTCGGGAATACAGACGCCAGGGAAAGATAAGCTCCGAGATGAACATCGCCTACCACCCGCCCGAGGTCGAGGCCGGAAGAAAAGAACTCTACATCAATTGTGACTCAGGCAGAGTCCGACGCCCACTCATTGTCATAGACGCAGGCAGACCAAGGCTCACCGAAGAACATTTGGCCTCGGTAGACGACGGTCGACTTGGATGGCAAGATCTAATCCGGAATGGAGTAGTCGAGATGCTTGACGCTGACGAAGAGGAAGACGCGCTCGTCGCCATGTACGAGCATGAGTTGCGGAAGGACCACACTCACCTCGAAATCGCCCCATATCTTATGCTAGGCATCGCAGCCAGCCTCATACCGTTCCCAGAACACAACCAGTCCCCTCGCAACGCCTATGAATCAGCAATGGCAAAACAAGCCCTCGGAGTATTTTCTACTAACTTCTTTAACCGCGTAGACTCACGTTCTCATCTTCTACACTATCCCCAAACCCCGATCGTTCAAACAAAACCGATGGAGGTCTTCAACTATCTAGAACGTCCTTCAGGACAGAACGTCGTCGTAGCTATTCTGTCCTTCCAAGGGTACAATATGGAAGACGCCATTATCATCAACAAGTCATCAGTAGACCGCGGCCTATTCAGGTCAACCTTCTACCGGATCTACGAGGCCGAAAGCCGACAGTATCTCGGAGGCCTGCGCGACAAGTTCGAGATCCCAGAGGCGGGAATACGCGGCTATAGAGGCGACCGGTACTATCGCATGCTCGAAGAAGACGGAATGATCTCCCCCGAAGCGGAAACTATGGGGAACACCGTACTCGTGGGAAGAACAAGTCCCCCCCGATTCCTAGAAGAATACCGAGAATTCGAAGTCAAGGGACCTACAAAGAGAGACTCGTCAGTCACCATGCGCCCTTCGGAACAGGGCATCATAGACCAAGTATTCGTGACCGAGTCTATTGAAGGCAGCAAACTGGTCAAGGTCAAAGTAAGAGACCTTAGGGTTCCAGAACTCGGCGACAAGTTCGCATCACGACATGGACAGAAAGGAGTCATCGGACTACTCGTCCCGCAAGAAGACATGCCCTTCACCGTAGACGGAGTCGTCCCGGACGTAATAATCAACCCTCACGCAATACCCTCACGAATGACCATAGGCCAGTTCGTAGAGACTCTGGGTGGAAAAACGGCGTCCCAGATGGGCGAAATAATGGACGGAACCGCATTCGAGAACATTGGTCCCGAAGCGATTGGGGAGATTCTGGCAAAGCTTGGATTCCAAAGCAGTGGCCGCGAAACACTCTACAATGGAATCACGGGCGAGAAGCTCGCCGCAGACCTGTTCATAGGCGTCGTCTACTACCAGAAGCTACACCACATGGTGTCAGACAAGATGCACGCGAGAGCCCGAGGCCAGGTTCAGATGCTCACTAGACAGCCAACAGAGGGACGAGCCCGGGGCGGAGGACTCCGATTCGGCGAAATGGAAAGAGACTGCCTAATCGGACACGGTGCCAGCGCCCTCCTCAGAGACAGACTACTAGAAGAATCCGACAAGTACGTCGCCTATGTCTGCGAAATATGCGGGACACTCGCCTACCACGATATCAAACAGAACAAGTACATTTGCAGAATAGACGCTGAAAAAGCCCAGATTTCGCCAGTCGCAATATCATACGCGTTCAAACTGCTCGTACAAGAGCTAATGGCCCTCGGCATCGCGCCCAGACTCAACCTAGAGGAGAGGGCCTAAACATGGCACTAGCAACAGTGGACGAAGCCGCGAAGGTCATACAGAGCATACGGTTCAGCCTGCTATCACCCGCAGAACTGCGCAAACTCTCAGCAGTCGAAATCCAGGCGGCAGACACATACGACGAAGACGGCGTACCAATAGTCTCAGGGCTCATGGACGGAAGGCTCGGCACTCTCGAACCCCGACAGAAATGCAAGACATGCGGAAACACAGCCTCAGCTTGCCCCGGCCACTTCGGACACATCGAACTCGCAGAACCAGTCGTGCACGTAAGCTTTGCAAAACTAATTCATCGTCTGCTCTCGATCACTTGTCGGAACTGTGGAAGAATCCTCCTAACAGAAGAGAAGATCGAAAAATACAGAGCACGATACTCAGAACTAAAACAGAGACTCAACACAGTCCCTGACGCATTTCTCGACGAGATCATAAGAGACGCAAAAAAAACCCAGCAATGTCCACACTGCAGCCAGAAACAATACCCGATCGAACATGGAAAACCGACAACCTTCCACGAGATAGTTGCTGAAGGTGGAGCAGTCCGCCTGACGCCGAGCACCGTGAGAGAGAGACTAGAGAGAATTACCGACGACGACCTAATCCTGCTCGGGCTAGATCCGAAAGCAGCGCGTCCAGAATGGGCCATCCTCCAAGTAATGCCCGTACCTCCAGTCAGCGTGAGACCGAGCATCACACTAGAATCGGGAATCAGATCAGAAGACGACCTCACCCACAAGCTCGTAGACATAATCCGGATCAACCAGAAACTCCAAGAAGCACTCGAATCGGGAGTCCCAATCAACATAATCCAGGAACTACACGAACTCCTCCAGTACCACGTCACCACCTACTTCGACAATGAAGTCTCCGGTCTACCTCCCGCACGACACAGATCCGGGAGGGCGTTGAAGACCCTGGTCCAGAGATTGAAAGGAAAGGAGGGAAGATTCAGAGGAAACCTTTCCGGCAAGAGGGTAGACTTCTCCGCAAGAACAGTCGTCTCCCCAGACCCCAACCTCGACATCAACGAAGTCGGAGTACCACTAGATGTAGCGAGCAGACTCACCATACCAGAGAAGGTCACACTGCATAACATTGACGAGATGAAACGTCTCATCGACAACGGCCCCGACAATTATCCTGGTGCATTGTATATTGTCAGACCTGATGGCCGACGAGTCCGCTTGGAATTCGTCACGGACAGAAAAGTAGTCGCCGAGGCAATACAGCCAGGCTTTGTCGTAGAGAGACATCTCCGCGACGGGGACATTGTACTATTCAACCGACAGCCAAGCCTACACCGAATGTCAATAATGGCACATAGAGTCCGAGTTCTACCATACAAGACGTTCCGGCTCAACCCGACTGTGTGTACACCATACAATGCGGACTTCGACGGTGACGAGATGAACCTACACGTGCCCCAGGGAGAAGAGGCCCGGACAGAGGCCCGCCTGCTCATGCAGGTTCAGGACCAGATCCTCTCACCACGATACGGCGGTCCGATCATAGGGGCGATACGCGACTCGCTAACAGCTGGCTTTCTACTCACGCAAAAGTCCACAACCCTCGACCGACACGATGCGTCGAAACTACTCGCAGCGGCTGGTTTCGAGGGACCCATGCCTGAACCAGCAGTCGCCAAGCCAGAAGAGAGATGGACAGGCAAACAGATTTTCAGCATAGTCCTACCGAAAGGGTTCAACTTCGTCTCAAAATCCAACCTTTCCAGCTACTACAAATGCGAGGACTGCAACAAAGGAGTATTACACGATTGCCCCTATGACGCGTTCATCGTCATAAAGGACGGGATCCTGGAACAAGGCGTTATCGACAAAGCATCTATCGGCGCCGAAAAATCCGAAAGCCTCTTCCACCGCATAGTCAAGGACTACGGAGCAGAAGAAGCCCGAACCTTCCTGAACGCAGTCACAAGACTCCTAGACAGGTTCATGCTCCTCCGCGGATTCACATATGCGATGGACGAACTGCAACTCCCGCCCCCCACCAAGGAAAAGATCTCAAAAGCAATCGCCAAACAGGAAGAGAAAGTCGACGAGTACATCGACAGCTATCGGAAAAAGACCTTGGAACGGCTTCCAGGCCAATCCCTCGAAGAGTCACTCGAGATCTACATCATGAACGAACTATCCAAAGCCCGAGACCTCGCAGGAGAGATCGCTGACCAATACTTCCAAATGGACAACAGCGGAGTCATCATGACCCGGGCAGGCGCAAGAGGATCCTCACTAAACATAGCCCAGATGACTGCCAACGTCGGCCAGCAATCCATCCGAGGCAAAAGAATACTCAGAGGATATAGAGGGAGGGCGCTCAGCTTCTTCAAACCCGGAGACGTCAGAGCAGCACCTCGAGGATTCGTCTACCACAGCTACCGAGACGGGCTCGAACCAATCGAGTTCTTCTTCCACGCGATGGGAGGCAGAGAGGGACTAGTCGACACGGCGGTCAGAACCCAGCAGAGCGGATACATGCAACGAAGACTCATCAACGCGCTGGAACATCTGAGAGTCGAGTATGACTCGACAGTCCGAGACTCCAGAGGCAACATAATCCAAGTCAGATACGGAGAAGACGGCGTCGACACGGCCAAAAGCGACCACGGAAAAGCCGTAAACATCGACAGACTAGTCGAACGCGTCCGACTCACAATGAAGAAAGGAACCGCTGCAGGCAAAGAGTATGTCGAGGAACAGGCCGACAGGGCCAAAGATACTCTATCTCCACTGATTCTGAGCAAGCTGAGACAAACACTTCTAACTGCCAAGCTGACCAAAGCTGGTGTTGATGACGCGGTCAACGGTGCCATCGAGAACTACAAACGCGCCCTAGTCGAGCCTGGAGAGGCCGCCGGAATAGTATCAGCCCAGTCGATAGGTGAACCTGGTACACAGATGACCCTGCGAACCTTCCACTTCGCTGGGGTCAGAGAACAGAACGTGACACTGGGACTCCCGAGACTAATCGAGATTGTCGATGCTAGGAAGATTCCATCAACCCCAAGCATGACAGTATTCCTGGACACGAAACATCGAGCAAGCAGAGAAAAGGCCCAAGAAGTTGCGACACTCTTGACACACACGACATTGGGCGATATTGCTAGCAGCTTCGAGACTGACGTGACACACATGCGGGTCGAAGTCAAGCTGAACCCTCAAGCGATGAGGGAGAGAGAGGTCTCAGTCCAAGAAGTGCGCGAGGCACTCACATTGACTAACGCGGATGTGAAGGTCGAATCCTATAATGTCGAGATTAAGGCCAAGGATCTTGAGATTCCACAGTTCCGAAGACTGGTTAACAAGCTGAACGTCGCACACATCAAAGGCATAGCGGCCGTGAAGAGAGCCCTTGTCGTCGAAGAAAAGGGCGAATGGATCGTTCGAACGGAGGGCTCAAGCCTAGCACTCGCCCTCGAGATACCAGGAGTCGACACCGCTCGAACAGTAAGCAATAGCATCAACGAGACCGCAGTCGTCCTAGGAATCGAAGCAGCGCGTAACGTCATCGTAAAGGAAGCACTAGGCGTCCTAGAAGAACAAGGGTTGGACGTTGACGTACGACACGTCATGCTAGTGGCCGACATGATGACATCATCTGGAGACGTGCTGCAAGTAGGACGACACGGAGTAAGCGGCGAGAAGGCGAGCACTCTGGCAAAAGCAGCGTTCGAGATAACAATACCAACAATTGTAGATGCTGCCGTCAAAGGGATAACAGACACTTTGAGGGGCGTAGCGGAGAACGTAATAGTCGGACAACAGATACCGATGGGCACTGGACTAATCGAAGTATCCATGTCAATGCCACGCAGGACGGAAAAATAGGCCTTGGTCGACATTAACAAACAAATACGGATGGCAGTCAAGACAGGTAAAGTCGGCTTCGGCTCCAAGGACGCCCTATCAAGCACCAACTCTGCCAGAGCGAAACTGATCATACTCGCAAGAAACTGTCGCGAATCGGACCGCGACAATATTCTCCACAATGCTCAACAGTCCGAAGTTCCAGTCTACGTGTTCCCCGGAACAAGCCTGGACCTCGGTGCTGTCTGCGAGAAACCATTCCCCGTATCCGCGCTCGTAGTCCGTGAAGCCGGAGACTCAGAAGTCCTGAAGCTGGTCGCTGAGAAAAAGTGATGCTCCAGCCCAAGATCAAGCTGACAAGCGAGGAAATGAAGTACATGGCACTCTTCGAAAGCATCACAGGCGCCACAACACAGGACTGCATTATCGACGAAAAACTCGAGCGGATAATCTTTGTCGCGAAACAGGGCGACATGGGCCTGGCCATAGGAAAGGGAGGGAAGAACATCAACACACTACGTCGAATGACCAGCCGTCAGATCGAAGTCGTCGAGTACGCTGATACTCCAGAGGCCCTCATCAAGAACAGCCTCGCTCCAGCGCGATTGAAAGAGATCCGTGTAACCGAGAGACCGGACAAGAAGATCGTCGTAGTCGAGGTCGATCCGCGCGACAAGGCAATCGCGATAGGAAAGAACGGCCGTACAATCGACAAGACCAGACTACTGGTCAAACGGTACTTCGACATAGACCACGTCGTAGTCGCATAACACCAACTACTGCCGGACAGCGTATGTCGGACATCTTTGGAGTTCGTCTTTATCCAGTCTCGACAAAAAGTCCGGAAAATCCCAGGACAATTGAAAACTCCGAGCCTCTATGAGGGGGGTTCTATCCATAGAGACCCTTGGGTCTGCTGTCTCTTGACACGATCTTCTGTTTCCTGATCAAGTTTTCGGGAACTTTGAGTCTTGTTATGGGTTGGTTGTTGACGATGTATAGTGGGTCGCCATCTGGCCCGTAGTTGTCGGTCCGGAGTATGCTTGTCACTTCAAGCTTGGCCCTCAACACTGTGCCATCTGAAAGTTCGTACACGTTCCATCTCTCGGGGCCGATCCGCTCGAAGTCGACCGAAGTTGTGTTCGCTGTGCTCGGGTCGATATTTGTAGGCGGCGGGTTTGTGGGGATTCCTCTTAGGGGTCTTGGGCAGATGGTTGTGAACAGGTTCTGGCTCGACCAGGCGTAGATCGGCTGGCCGCTCGGGTCGTACTCGTCAGCCTTGAATATCTTTGGGATGACTAGACGGCCATAGAGTTGGGTTCCATCCTCTAGCTTGTATTTTATCCAGGGCTCGTCACGGACGTTGAACTCTATCGCATTTGCCTTAGTAAGGTCAGCCTGAGCCTGCATGGCATTTCGTCACCTAGGTAGCTACTATTACTTTGGCTTGTCTATTCGTGACTGATAGTGCTGTCAGTTTTGGAAACAGAGCCGAAGAACTCTAAGTGAAAACGTTCCGCGATGGCTCAGTCATCGACCACGTCTCCTTTGGCCACGTCCAAGTGTTCTGCGTGATCTTCAAGTCGTGTCTCTATCCATTCATGTCCACAATGTTTACACTTGTATTTGTATCGGAACTCTTTGATGTCGAATATCATCGGGGGCCCCTCCCCCACGTAGACAGCGCCTCGTGGGCCACCAATCGTCTGGATAGTTCCGCCTGACTCCGTCCTCTCTGCGTCGATAAGACTCTTATCCACTAGTATGATGTGGAATCTTCTTCCACAGCCTGGACAGTGTCTAAAGAATTCGAGCCTCGACATTGTCTCTCGACTGGCGGGCGATCCTGATACTCATTTCAACGTTCTCGGTGTTCTTCGATATGTTTCTCGGCCCATTCATGACCACAGTGTTTGCACTTGTAGACATATTGAAACTGTTCAACGTCTAGGACTACGGGTCTCTCGTCGTGGACAATGACCGGTATGGTTCGCCAGTCGGTGCGAAGCTCTCCAACACCAAGTTGCATTCTAGGAATAGGCTCACGATCGACGCCACCAACCTTGGTCTTGCTTTCTAGCTTGATGTGGAAACGGCGCCCGCACCCGGGACAGTGTCTGAAGAAATCCATTGGTTGACTCCTGAGTCTCTGGGGTTGAAGCGGTGAATAAGAAGCTTCATCCACTTATGCAGAGAATAACTTTCAATCCTTGAGTAGTCAAATTAGGTCGGGCGACTCTATCGTTTCTGAGACTCCCATCTCGATTTGTCTGAGGGAATGGGCGTGCTCAGAAGCGCTAGTCTGTATGAGCTTGATGTTCCGAATGAGCATTTGATCGCTAACGAATCGTTAGATTCGCGCCTCGCATCAGGATGGCTTTTTATCAGTTGGACCCGGCCCACCGCAAAGACTTGGCTCTTTCGACAACTCTCACGGTTCTGGTCATAGGGGTCTTCTTCGGAATCTATGGCCTAATTCTCTCAGACAAGTTCCACAAGCCGTCCGCCGCCGTACTTGGCGCCACTCTAATGGTCGGGACTGGAGTGCTAAGCGAGACAGAATTATTTTCCGCGATAAACTGGACCGCCCTCGGCGTGCTCCTCGGCATGTTCATCATCGCGTCGTCACTTCGCGAGGCTGGCTTCTTCCAGTGGATGGGGCTCCATCTAGCTCGCTCTGTTGATGTTCATCCAGTCCTCATGTACGTGCTTTTACCTTTGCTGACAGCCGGCATGGCCTCTCTACTCGACATCGTTACCGTCGCATTGTTCATAGTTCCGTTGACCGTCGAGGTGTTTGACGGACTGAGAATCGACCCCGTACCATTCGTCATTGCCGAGGTCTTGGCGGCGAACATCGGAGGAATCGCGACCATGGTTGGCGATCCGACAAACGTCATTATCGGGACTGGGTTGAACCCGAACCTTTCATTCAACCAATTTCTCACCAACACCGGACCAATCGCACTGACGATCTTAGCAGCAAACGCTGCCATCCTATACCTCAGAAATCACAGCTTCCTTCACAGGGACGCTCTCAAGAGACTTAAGGAAAAACGGCCTCTCCAGTTGCCTAGCCCAGCGAGCGCTGTCAAGGACAGAGGTCTGCTACAGGTCAGCATCATTAGCCTCGGGCTTGCGGTCAGCTTCCTCATAGTCCACACATTCCTCGGGGTCTCTGCGGCCCTAGCAACACTGCTGCCTTCTTTCATCATACTAGTCTATGAATCGTCGCGGCAGAGCGAGGTCCGGGACGTTCTGGGACGAATAGACTGGCAAGTCTTCTTTTTCTTTGGAGGGCTGTTCATTCTCGTGGCAGGATTTGCCAAGACCGGACTGCTTGTCGGCCTCGGCAACTTGCTGATCAAGCAGTCAGGCGGAAACCTCGCATTATCAGTCACACTCGTATTATGGACGACGGCCTTGATCTCTCAAATAGTCGACAACGTGCCTCTCGTTACGGCTTTCCTTCCCGTCATTACAGCAATGACTGCAGCATCAGGCTTACCTGTCGCGCCGTTGGCTTGGGCGCTCGCTGTCGGGACTGGGGTAGGCGGCATGGCGACGCCCATAGGAACAGCGTCAAACCTGGTCGCGTTGAACATTCTCAACAAGGAGAAGAAGCGGCTAACCTTCTCCAGATTCGCCAAGAGGTCTATCCCGTTGACCATTATTGACTTACTCATCGCGAACGCGATCCTTCTACTCAGGCTCTAGAGACCCCAAAATTTTTCATAGAACTCTCGTCGTTATCATTCTGCAAATTTCCGTACGGTTGGGTTCTCCGAATGGTCTGACTCGGTACAGTAGTCTTTTCTACAACACAAGGACACATCGCGTGATCCAAATAATCAACGATTTTGGGAAGTGACGAATCTGAGTGAGCTGCTTCGACGTGTCAAAGGATTCTTCGTTCCTGGCGAGAAGGACGCTTTCATGCGCATTCAAGATTTGGCCGAGCTTGCCGAAGAAGCTCTCCAGTTGATGGTAAAAATACTCTCCAGTCCAAGCAACGGTCTCAAGGACATTGAGAGCTACACTGAAAGGATCAATGTGCTGGAGAAGGAGGGGGATAGAATCACTCAGTCGTTCGAGGAAATGCTGGGCCGAGGATCGATGACCGCCAGCCTGGATTATGATTTCGGGAGATTGGCGGACAATGTGGACAGCATCTTGGACCGTGCTCATGGGCTCTCGCGGCAGATTAGGCGAGTGACGCGTCGGCCTTTGCGTGAGGCGAAGGAGTTCGACTCCGACATTCGGAAGGAGCAGATCAGCCTTATCGAGATCGGGCTCGCTCAGTTGCGGATGTTCAGAAAACTGTTGAGCGTGGCCGGCTCAGACAGGGACAAGGCGGTCGAGCTTGCTCATCAGATCGAGGGTCTGGAAGAACAGGGGGACGATGTCAAGGATTCCATGATGGACGAGATTTACGGGTCTTGGGAGAAGCTAGACTTTGCATCCTTTCACAACTATCTCGAAACCACAATTGAGGCAGACGATATCCTGGACCTGTGCGAGGATGCATCGGACATAGTCATGGCCATCACAAAGGCCTTGGGCGCCTAGAAGAAGAGAATGACATCCGTCGTCGACATCGCGTCACTCATATTGGCAGGATTGCTGGGAATGGTTGTTAGCGGAAACAACCTTTCCGCGTGTGCCGGAACGATCATCGGAAGCGGAATGGTTAGGCGGCGCACCGGCGTAACCTTGGCCATTACAGGCTACATTGCCGGGCTGGCAATAGAAGGCCCAAAACTCTTCAAAGTAACGGAAATCTTCCTTCCAACAAGAACCTCGATCGGAGCTTTCTCTATCCTGCTCGCATCACTACTGGTCTTTCTCGGCGGCGAGTACTTCAAAGTCCCCCTATCCCTCTCCAAAGCACTGACCGGCAGCATTCTAGGCGTCAGCGCGGCCCTAGGAGTTCTGCGCGAAACGGGCTACTTGGCTCTAATCTTCGCTTTCTGGTTCATCGTCCCACTCATCGCGACCGCCCTGGGAGTCCTGTTAATCGAACTGGACGATAAACTGAGCCCTCGAAATCTCTGGCTCAAACTGACAGTATTGAAGACAGGGTTGTTGCCGGTCGCTTTTCTTTCAGCCTACGTTCTTGGCGTCAACACGCTAGGGCTGATAGCAGGAGTGCCTTATGACCAGACATTCAATGCACCGACAATTGCTGTTGGAGTAGGCTGTATCATTGGCGCATTCCTTCTAGGTAAAGGAGCATTGCAACGATTAACAGAGGGGATCTTCAGCTTGCGTTATCCTAATGCTTTCTATGCGCAGCTAGTTGGGTCAGCAACTGTGGAACTAGCCAATCAACTTGCTGTCCCACTCTCGATTACCGAAACAGTATCGTCTGGAATCATAGGCTCTGGACTTGCAAGAAGAATGCGCGTCTTGAACGTCCGGAACATCTCGCTCATAATATCCAGCTGGATCCTATCCCCTATTGCAGGCTTCATCCTAGCATTCTTTCTGACCAAGATTCTCTAGGGAAGCCGGCTGGCTTCGAGAGTTCGGTGATCGAGTACCTAGTGTTGACCGATCAAGTTGCGATCTGTTTAGATTGAACACAGCCAAGCCGACTATGGACGTTGTCTCGGGTGTTCGTTCGGTTATGGCTTTAGAGGAGAACGCTGAACACTATAATCACGTTCCACGTGTTGTCAAGATCATCATTCTAGCACAGGCGGCCGTCATCTTATCATTCACTATTGGAATGTACCAGGAATACGTGAACAACTTGTTTCTTCAAGACTATGTTCTCAGCCTCTTCAGGTCGAACTTTGTCGCAGATGCTCTTCTCTCGATGGTGACTGTTTCAGTCTTCGCAATTGGCACGTTTACTCTTCTGGGCTCGATGAGCACAACACGCCGAGAGAAGAAACAACTGGACTTCATGACACAACTAGACGAAGGAGCGCCAGATCTGCCCTCCATGCCTGTTCTGGAGACCATTGAACCCGGTCCGCCGGCACCGGGAACCAGACGTCGGCGTCGCCGAGAGTCAAGGATAGACTCTGAAGATATCTACCGTTCCATGGTCAACTACGCTGACGATCAGAGAGAATAGTTCAAAGTTCTCCACGATCGTCTGGGGACACTAATTTTTCTCAATAATTCTTCAGGCTCACGCCCAGCATATACCTCGGCGATCATATGTCCATAGCGTGGACTTGTCGAGGCCGCCTAGTCTTGGACCGGACTAGAGTATGGTACGTCCATTCCCAAATCGGAGTAGTGCCCTATGAGATACGGGAGAACAAAGCTGCAGTCGGTCGATTCTCCGAAGAAGCGGCTTAGATTCGGATTCTCTGGCAAGAACAAACGGGGAGGCGTATCAGAAGGTACACAGAGAGTGACTCCCGATGACATTTTGGACAGTCTAACGAGGCAGGCCGCGTCTCAGGTAGGATTCGGCTCACAACAAGAGGAAGGATTCGACCTGCTCAACGAGCCAGAGGAACAGCGTCAGGGCTCTGAACCAACCCTGTCTACAGGGGGACAGCTCAGACTGCCGAGCAACAGAAGCGTCGGCCGAATCGGCATCATCGTGATGTGTCTCGGAGGATTCCTCATAATATGGCTCTACAGTTCAGGAAGAAGCGTCTTCAATGGGTCTCAGCTAAACACCCTTGTCCAGAAGACCGGAGTCCAATCCATATTTTCTAACCTCCCCCAAGTCGCCATCATGTCCATTTTCGCGATGACAATTGCGTTATGGATCGCCGTGAGGAGAAGAGCTTCCCGTATTCAGATTCCGACATAGAAAACGTCGCCAAGTTTTCCCGGGCAAGCTTCCGACTGAGATTCCGATCCTTTCATCACAGGCTTCAACATTAAGAGCTAGCCAGAGAATTATTCGACATGATGCCCTTCTGCGAACGGGCACGTGCGGTCGTGGTAAGCCGTGTCTAAGAACCTGTTCAACGGAATCGGCAGTTCAGGGTGGCGAAGAGAACGGGCGGTTTCCACCCCCGAAGCGACGTGTCCAATGTGCAGGAGGGTCAGGCGCCTATCTGGCGAACCACGATGCGCGATACATGTCAAAGCCGCCTCACTTGAGACCCACCATCCCGAGTTTGATACTAAGAATGTGGTCGGATCTAGCCCCCCTGGGGTTTTTGTCGGCCGCTTCGGCTATCCGAAAGTCTTCGTTGGGCCAATGGTCCCACCTATCTCCGGGGATACGACCATCTTGGACACGCCCGAATGGTGGATGGGCAAAGGATTCGACGAGATCGTTGACTACAGGTACAGCCTACTCCGAGGATACAGCAAGGCCAACATCCTAGACGCTCGGAAGGGGAGCAGGGTCGTTGACACCTTACAGGAGGTTGCTATGATGACTAAGCCAGTTGAAACAGAGCTAGTTCTGACTCGGGCTCCACGAAAGGTCTTGGATATGCGTGAGGATTCTCAGCCATTTGGACCCATCGCCCCATTGGCCTCATTCGAGACTGGCAATTCGTCAGTTGATGATCGGATCGAGAAAGTATTCTATGATCGTGATCTCAGAGCTGACGATGCGATTCTCGGGTTGTACAGAGACAATGTTCTGGTGACGCGGATACAGAGAGCCTTCAGCATGGGAATGTTTGGAGAAGGCAAGAAGAGAAAACTTGTCCCGACGCGTTGGAGTATCACGGCTGTCGACAGCAATCTCAGTCTCAGACTCATGACTCGAGTGAGACATCATCCTATGATCGGTGAGTATAGAGTCTACAGTTACAACTATCTTGACAACAGGTACGTAGGCATCCTGACCCCTGAGAGCTGGAGGTTCGAATGGATAGAAGCATGGTTCGAACCCGAACTTCTTGCCACAAGTTTTCCCGACGTGAACATGGCAGAGGACGTTGACACTATTGACTACACATCACCTGGAGGATATCATCCAGTCATGCTGGGCGACTTTGAAGGATATCGTGGGCGGAAAACCTACGCAAAACCTGGAGGCTGCTACTATTCAGCCCGACTTGCAGTCTCAGAATATCTCGATTCTATCGGAAAACAGGCTGGAGCGATAATGCTGAGAGAAATCCATCCGGGCTACATCATGCCCGTAGGCGTCTGGAACGTGAGAGAGAGCTTGCGGGCCTTGCTGAAGACGCGATACGAAAGATTTGACACAATGGATTCTGCGTTGAACTATGCAACTACAATACTGGAAATACCAAAGTGGGGCTGGATTGAGACCTCGGGTCTTCTCCAGAAAGCCTACTTTCAGCGAAAGATAAGCGAATACAACTAGACTTGAAAGCCCTCCGCGTGATGCAAGGTCCTGGGTTAATATCAAATACTGTCCCAAAGATGTATTGAGTAGCATTGACCGACATCATATTCCTCGTTCTTCTCTTCGCTCACATCGGAACGGTAGTGCTGTGGATGGGCGCATCCGTCCTGTACGTGTCTGTCCTAGGGCCTTCAATTGCCAAGCTTGCGCCGTCCAGCAGGGCGGACTTGATCAAGGCGATTGGAACTAGGTACGAGAGATATCTTGTCAGGAATGCGACCATTGCAATAGCTGCGGGTTTGATACTGTACGCATACATTTCGCAGGCAAGTTCAGGTCTCGCGCCAAGTTCTTCGGGATTGCCATGGATACTTGTCGGAATAATTTTCGGACTAGCCGCGTACGTCATGGGGATAGCAGTGGTCATGCGTGCTAACCGGGGACTGATGAAGCTCATGGGTCAATCACCAGCGGGACAGACAGGTCCCACAACACCGTCGCCAGAAATGACGCGACTTCAACGAAGAGTAGCTATGGGTTCCGGTATACAGGCTCTCCTCCTATTCATCGCCTTGCTCTCTATGGTCGTCGGCGCGAATCTCTGAATGATTTCTACAAGAAAGACCCTAGTCATCGCTGGCCTCAATTCTGAGCTGGTGAAGTTCGCCATCAAGTTTTGTCACGGTTATCACAACTAGTTTCCGCTCAACATCCACTTTCAAGATCTTCCCGCATTTCAGAACATGCTTTTGATCTCGGGGAACGAGCGCCCCTTGTTCCTTTTTGGGTTTGGTCTTCGGCTTGTTCTGGTTCTCCAGTATTCGCTTTATGCCATCGTAGAGGCTGATCACGGACTCGTTGTCAGTGTCAAGCTCCTTAGGTTCGTCCCAGACGGCTAAGATAATCTCCCCCTGCCCAAGCTCTCCCATCGAGAAGTCTGCCAATTTGCAGGTCGTTACCACCGCCTATTCCGACAAGTGACTGATTCCGGACAGGATTCTTTCCTGAATCGGCCAAGGCATGGTTACAAAACAGCAGTAGATAGGAAGGTAGTTCTAGCCCTGAACAAGCCACCTCCGTGAAGTCTAGGATGACACTCGCAGATCTCTTGATTTCCATAGGCAGTGCAGGTCTCGTACTATTTACCCTACCAACCGTGTTCAACAAGAACTCCCAGGTACCTAGAAAGGCTGCCAGCATTCCAACAGCCTCCATTCTCACATATTTTGTTCCTCTCTTCGCCACAAACGGGCTTATCCTCACTTCGCTGACGATTGCCGGTCAGGCCATTGTATGGTGGCTCATTGTCCTCTTTCGTCCAGTCAAAAGCCGAGGTAAGCGAGGCGAGGACAGAAATTCTACCAGCGGCTCGGTCGCGGTTCGAAGCATCCCGTAGCTTTTTAAGAGCATTATCGCCGCCAAACTGTCGAGGCAGAAGATCTTCGATTCCACGAGCCCACCCTCGGAGCTGGAAGACGATTGACCAAGGGAACATTTGGCAAGCTCGCCCGGGACTACAAACCTACAGAGTCCGAGGCGGAAGTACTTCGATATTGGAAGACTAGCAGAGCCTACGAAAATACAAAGAGACGACTAGTAAGAAGTCCGAAGTTCTACTTTCTCGACGGGCCGCCCTATGTAACGAATCCTCCGCATGTCGGCACTGCTTGGAACAAGACGCTCAAGGATGTCCTGATCAGATTCTGGAGAATGAGAGGCTACAACGTTCACGATCAGCCAGGATTCGACTGTCACGGTCTCCCTGTGGAGGTCATGGTGGAAAAGAAGCTCAACCTGTCCTCAAAGAAAGACATCGAGAATCTTATCGGAATAGACCGGTTCATCACCGAGTGCAAAAGATACGCAGCTGAAAACGTTGAGGCGCAGACCCGAGTCTTCAAAGACCTTGGAATCTGGATGGACTGGGATCATCCCTACATCACATACCACGACAGCTATGTTGAGTCGGTCTGGTGGACGGTCAAACAAGCCGAGCGGAAACACCTCCTCTACAAAGGAGTAAAAGTTGTTCACTGGTGCCCTCATGATGAGACAGCGCTCGCAGGCTACGAGGTCACAGACGAGTACAGGACAATCAAAGACTATTCGATCTACGTCAAGCTCCCACTTGTCGACAAACCCGGAGACTTTCTGCTAATCTGGACGACCACTCCATGGACGCTGCCGGCAAACCTCGGCGTCATGGTCCACCCTGACAAAACGTACGCCAAAGTTGAAGTTGATGGCGAGAGACTAATCATTGCTAAGGAACGTCTCACAGCCGTCTTCGGAGAAAAACAGCATGACATAGTGGAAGAGTTTCTAGGCAAGACTCTGGAAGGGATCCGATACAAGCCGCCCCTCCTAGACGAGACTGGCTCCCAGACAGGAGGCAAGCTCCATCGAATAGTCCTAAGCTCAGACTACGTCAGTATGGAAGAAGGCACTGGGCTCGTCCACATGGCTCCCGGGCATGGGGAAGAAGACTTCGAAGTCGGACAGCGCTACGGCCTACCAGTTTTCTCACCAGTTGACCAGGCAGGACGGTTCACTGCCGAAGCCGGAAAGTATGCAGGTCTCCCCGTTAGAGACGCCAACCGAGTAATCATCGACGACCTGGCGGCAAAGAAGCTTCTCTTCCGGGAAGAGACCTTCGAACACTCGTATCCACACTGCTGGCGGTGCAAAACCCCCCTCATCCTCCGCGCCACTGACCAGTGGTTCATCAAAGTCACAGAATTCAAGGGCAAAATGCTGAAGGAAAATCAGAAAGTCCGCTGGACCCCTGAATGGGCAGGATCCAAGCGATTCCACGACTGGCTAGCCGGAGCGCGAGACTGGGTAATCTCCCGCCAGCGCTACTGGGGAGTCCCCCTGCCAGTATGGACGTGCCAAGAATGCGGCCAACGAACAGTAATTGCTTCGAGAGCCGAACTGGTGAAGATAGCG
This sequence comes from bacterium, assembly GCA_021323995.1. Lineage (GTDB taxonomy): Archaea > Thermoproteota > Bathyarchaeia > 40CM-2-53-6 > 40CM-2-53-6 > 40CM-2-53-6. Next base: position 18,765 of record JAJPJY010000079.1, read on the forward strand.
ATCAAACCTCCTAGACAATTCGATCTTCATCGAAACGGCGTCGACGAGATAGAGACTCGGTGCAAGTGCGGAGGCAAGGCGAATAGAGAGCCGGACGTCCTCGACGTCTGGCTCGACTCGGGAGTAGCCTCATGGGCAGGGCTGGGATATCCGCCGAAGTCGAAAGAATTGAAGGCGTGGTGGCCCGCCGACGCGATAATTGAGGCGCACGACCAGACGAGGGGATGGTTCTACAACCAACTCGGCTCCAGCGTCCTAGTCTTCAACAAGACACCCTACAGGGCCGTGCTGATGCATGGGCATACCCTGGACCCTGAAGGAGAGAAGATGAGCAAGTCCAAAGGAAACTTTGCAAGTCCAGCCGATGTGATCGCAAAATACGGCAGAGACGCCCTCCGATTCTACACGCTCCAAGCGACTGTCTGGGAAGACTTTCGCTTCTCATGGAGCACCGTCGAAGCAGTCGCCCGAGATCTACAGATAATCTGGAACGTCTTTGCATTCGCAACACTCTACATGAACCTCGACAAGTTCACTCCGAGCAAATGGCCCCTCCGACGGCTAGCTCGATCCTTCCGCGTAGAAGACAGGTGGCTCCTATCCAGAACAGAGAGACTGGTGAAGGAAACAGCTGAGCACAATGAGAAGATGGAGTTCCACCTTACCGCCCGTGCCCTTAGAGAGTTTGCGATAGAAGATCTGAGCCACTGGTACATTCGCCTCGTTCGCAGACGATTCTGGCTGGACAAGAATAGTCGTGATAAGCTCGCAGCCTACGCTGTCCTCAGCCACGCGCTCAACAGTTGGCTACGGCTCGCTGCTCCAATGATACCATTCATCACAGAAACAATCTATCAACAATCATTCAGGACCACCTCCCAGAAGAATCTGGCAAGCGTCCACATGGTAGACTGGCCAAGCCCATACAAGACATGGATCGATAGGCGGCTTGAAGGGGAAATGAGAATCGCACAACATATCACGGAAGCAGCCGCCTCGGCTCGCCAGTCGAAAAAGATGAAACTCAGACAACCAGTCGCCGAAGTCCTAGTAGTTTCAAACACGACCGTCGTAAAAAGAGCGGTCAGAGCTCAGCGCGAGCTAATCCTTCAACAGACGAACGCGAAGAAGCTCAGACTCGTAGACATCGGAGAGGAGGAACGGCTGAAGAAACTGATCGTGGAACCAAATTACAAGACTCTCGGCCCCGTGTTTAGGACCGAAGCAAACCGAGTGGCAGAGGCACTCCGGAACCAAGATGGCCGTCAGCTTCTCACGGTCTTCAAGAGCGGAACAAGTTTTCCGCTTAAGATCGAAGACAAGGACTACAGAATCGCTGGCGACATGGTGACCATGAGAGAAGAGATGCCAGACAACTATGCTGCAGGAACCTTCGACGAAGGTCGAGTATACGTGGACCTGACAATTCCAACCGACCTAGTCAGAGAAGGCTTCTTACGAGAAGTGATCCGACGACTTCAAGAGATGAGGAAACGTCTCGATCTGCCTGTCGACGCTTTCGTGGACGCTTTCATTTCCGGACCGGACCCGCAGAAGCTCGACTGGCTAGAAGACGAAAAGGATACGCTGATAGAAGAGGTTCGCGCCAAGTCACTGCTCGTACTGAGACCAGAACAGAAAATGCCGAAGGCTGCGCTTGAGGAGGTTTGGCGTATCGAAGGCCAGGAGTTTCATATGGGCTTGTCAGAAGAATCAGCGAAAGCCGGGTAGCCTACGTCTAGAAAATCCGCGCTAGACTCGTCAAGAGAGCAGAGACCGGACTGTTGGATGTGCAAGAGTCTCCGCGAGCCGGAGCATCTTGTCTTCTTCGAATCACGTTGCTCAATTGGGAAGCTGAATCCAGACCAGTACTTCAGAGGCTACTCCTTTCTGACGCTGAAGTGGCATAGTGAAGAGCTCTATGAGATCTCTGACAGGGATCGGAAGAGCTTTCTTGAAGACATGTCGAATGTGGCACGCGCATTATCCGTAGTATTCAAGCCGGACAAGATGAATTATGAATTGCTAGGAAACGGTATGCCTCATCTCCACTGGCACCTGGTTCCACGATACCAGACCGATTCTTTCTGGGGGCGTCCGATATGGTCGGGTTCGAGGGCCAGGAAGAGACTCACACGAGAAGACTACGAGAAGACGGTAACGTTGATCAAGAACGTTCTCCGAAAATAGCTAGACGAGTCTTTGCGGTGTACAGTACCGCTCAACTCCAGTTCCTAGTTACGCCAGATTGAAACCACAAGCGGAGTTCTGAGTATCGTAGTTCTGCCCTGGAGAGTTGTATCACACGTACGCCGAGGTGCTTCTAGATGCCGCGGCACTGGTACTTCCATCTATCGCGCTTTGGAGACTCCTGCGCGGAAACGCTTCCCTATGGGGAGTTAGGGCCGGAAATCTGGCCCGGCTCAACATCTACTTCTTATCAGCAACCTTGTTCGACATTGTTCGTAATCTAGGTTACGAGTGGGCCGCCTATGGCATTCAGACAAGCGCCGGACTAATTTTTGCAGCCATAGGGTTAATGGCCGCTAACCTCTACTTCTGTCCAGAAGCAAACACTCTCAGGGAAGCCTGGTCGAGACTCAAGTCCATAAGATCGCTCCTCGTCTACCAAGCGATCGTAATCATATGGGTAGCACTCAACATACTCCTGCCCAGTCTTTACCTGCCTTATACGATCATTCTGCTCGTAGCCGCAGCAATATATCCAACAGCTCTATTTCGCGCGGCGAGGACACGGGCCAAGCCACCTCACGTCAAGAGAGCTCTGGCCACGATCTCTATTACTTGGTTCCTCTTCATTACTCTCAGCACGGTCCTCTTCGCGCTCGGTGCACAGCCCCCTGCTCTTCCGGTGTCTATCCCATTCGCCTGGGAGATGTCTTTTGTCACTGGATCCGTACTCTTCTTCATCATGTCAACTACCGAAGCTAATCCTCTGAGTTCCGTCAGATTCTCAACTGGACAGCTCGTTCCCGACACAATGATAAAACCGGGACACCGATATCTGCTCCTTCATGACTCCGGAAACAGAACAATCTCTTTCCTTGCTTCAACCCTCAGAGGACTGATAGACTCTGGATCCAAAATTATCATTCGTCCACCCACGAGTAGCTGGCTCGTTTCGAGCCTATCGCAAATCGAACCACGTTTCAACGAATGGAAGAAAAACGGCAGAGTGGTCACGGAGACAGAACTCGAAACAGGTCCTACGCACGAGGGCCTTTCTGAGAGACTAAGCTTCGGCCCAATATCAAGAATCTATCTCAAAGAGATTGGTAAGGAGAATCTTCAAGCCCCGATGGCCCCTCTGAGCCAGGAGGCGGTAGAAAAACAACCCGGACAATCCGAGATTCTATTGTTGGAGAGTAGTAAAGCTCCGCGTCCGCAACTCACAGAGTTTCTCCGACAGAATACAGGAATAGAGCTGCTCAACCTCTCCCAGTCTACTGATCCATTCTCAGCTCTCTTCAGTCTAAGTCATCAAGAGCTCCACGGATCAGTCATACTGTTCGAATACAACGACAACTCCGACTTTGAACCTGTGATCGACAAGTTCCTCACAGAAGGAACCAGCAACGCCGAACTATGCGCATTATTCACAACAAAATCTAGCAAGCTATACAGGGCCATGAAAGGGAGAAGGATGATCAAAATAATTGCAGCCTCCTCGCTGATTTCTGCACCAGACCAGACGCCGGAGGGAGAGATGCAAATTCCCGACAAGGAACTTGGTCTCGTAGCCGCGATCGTCTCCGACTTCCTCGACAATAGCAAAAACTCTGGAGCCAGCTTTGTGTTCGACAGCATATCCGATCTTATTAGGGGCGAACGTTGGGAACAAGTCTATGCAGGGATAAGACAGTTGATCGATCTTCTAACAGTGCCGAACGCAACTGCTCTCTTCTTGGCCAATGTAAGCACGATGGAGCCCAGATTTATCGGAGCCCTTCGCGGAGCCTTTGCCGTACAGTTAAGAATGGACGACAATGGTCTCAGAGCCGTCAAGGTCCAGGCCAGAAAGTCCGCCTAGCTGGTCAAACTCTAGTCCGAGACAGAGAAGTAGCCACTGTTCTACTAAGATTATTTAAAGTACGGTCAAACGGGTTAACAGATCCGCTACAAACAGGGACCTTACAGGCTTGGAGCATCATAGTCACGACATTGTTATCATCGGCGGAGGAGCCGCAGGGCTTCGAGCCGCAATCGCGGCCGTTGAGCTTGACCCCAAGCTTGACGTGGCAGTCGTCTCCAAAGTCTATCCGATGCGTAGCCATACTGTTTCCGCGGAAGGCGGAATGGCGGCGGTTCTGCGCGACTACGACAATTTCGACTCACACGCGTTTGACACGATAAAGGGAAGCGATTTCCTCGCCGACCAAGACTCAGTCGAGTTCTTTGTCAAGGAAGCTCCACGGGAAGCTATTCAGCTTGAACACTGGGGATGCCCCTTCAGCCGGGACCCGGACGGGCGGATAAGCTCACGCGCTTTTGGAGGCATGACCGTCAAGAGAACGCTATTCGCGACTGACAAGATCGGATTCCATCTCCTTCACACGCTCTTCCAAACCTCGCTAAAATACGAGAATATTCATCGATACGATGAATGGTTCGTAACCTCGCTCCTAGTCGATAATGGCCGAGTCGAGGGCGTAACCGCGATCGAGATACGAACCGGCGAACTGGTCCCGATCCTCGGCAAGGCCGTAATCATCGCAACCGGGGGTTGTGGACGTATTTTCCAGTTTACCACAAACGGTTGGATCAAGACCGGCGACGGAATGGCAATCGCCTATCGAGCGGGCGTCCCGTTGAAGGATATGGAGATGGTCCAGTACCATCCAACACTACTCCCGAACACGGGAATCCTAATCACAGAAGCAGCCCGTGGAGAGGGAGGCTACCTGCTCAACAAGGACGGAGAACGCTTTCTCAAGAAGTACGTGCCGAACAAGATGGAACTCGGTCCGAGAGACATCCTATCGCGAGCAGAAATGAGCGAGATCAACGCAGGCAGAGGATTCGAAGGACCATACGGCAGCTACGTCCACCTTGACCTCACACACCTGGGCAAGATAACCATTGAAGACAAGCTTCCTTTCGTAAAGGAACTCGCGGAGAGATATGTCGGAATCGACCCTGAACACGAGCCCATTCCAGTGCGGCCCGGACAGCATTACATGATGGGCGGTGTGCACACCGACCTGCACGGGTTCACCGGAATGCCGGGACTCTACGCCGCGGGAGAGGTCGCCTGCGTAACCATGAACGGCGCTAACAGGCTGGGAAGCAACTCGCTCACGGAGTGTCTAGTTTTCGGTGCGGAGGCAGGCAAGGCGGCGGCCCAGTACGCTTCGAAACTTGCCAGTCCAAGCTTTGGGAATCCCGTCGATGGAGAGACGATGATGGAAGAGAAGAGGATTTTCGACAGACTACTGAAACATGAACAGGGAGAGAGGGTGTCTACAATTAGGACTGAAATGCAGAATGGCATGGAAAAATATGTCGGAATCTACCGGGACGAGAACGGTCTCAGAGAGGCTTGCAAACTGATAGGATCTCTAAAGGCCAGACTTACGAACGGAATCGTCGAAGACCAAGATCACGTTTACAATACAGAGCTTGTATCCGCGCTCGAGCTGGACTTTATGCTCGACGTTGCCGAGACGATCCCCTACTCCGCAATCCTAAGGCATGAGTCTAGAGGCGCCCACTATAGGACAGACTTCACAAAGCGGGACGATGTCAACTTTCTCAAACACTCGATGGCCCACAAGACCTCCGGACCCCCACGGATCGACTATAGTCCAGTCACGATAACTCGGTGGAAACCAGAGGAACGTGTCTACTAGCAAAATGAGTCAGGACATAGCGACTATACGGGTCACCCGGTATCGCCCCGAAAAAGATTCGAAGCCCTTCGTCCAGGAATACAAAGTACCGTACCGCCGCGACATGGTCGTCCTGGACGCTCTCAACTACATCAAATCCCAGATCGACGGTAGCCTAACCTACCGCTGGTCGTGTAGAATGGGCGTCTGCGGAAGCTGCGGCGCCAGCGTCGATGGAAAACCCAAACTCACATGCGAGAGCTTCCTACATGAGTTCAAAGGCCGAACAATTACCGTTGAGCCGATGCCAAACTTTCCCGTGATCAAAGACCTTGTCGTCGACATGGAAGACTTCATGGAGAAACTTGTCAAGATCAAGCCCTGGATAATCAGGGAAAAAGAATCTCCGGTCGAAGAGGGAGAATACAAACAGTCAGCCAAGGAACTGGAACGTTACAGTCAATTCTCTTCCTGCATCAACTGCATGCTCTGCTATGCAGCATGCCCAATCTACGGTCTCAACGAGAAATTCCTAGGCCCCGCCGCAACCGC
>JAJPJY010000051.1 GCA_021323995.1 bacterium
GACCTTCATTGGCTCGGTTGGGGTCGAAATTCTCAGAAGCGTACTGGCGCACGCCTCATCAGCCTTCACAAAAGTTGGGGGAAAAACAATGGTGGTGATGCGAATCTTCGGAGTAGTTGCCATTCTCGTGTTCACACAACTACTCTTCAGTGGCTTTCTCGTCGTGCGGATAATTAGCACACTTGTCGGCGACATTGCCGCCGCAACCGCTGTCCCTGTCTTCTGGCCGACGTTGAGTATCACGAGCATGCTTGGTTCAGACTTGCTCGCCTCTGCAGTCTACGGGTTACTGAGCTTAGGTTTCTTTCTGCTACTCGCCTACATTGCCCTGTCGCTACGCGCGCGTTTCTGGTTAGCGGCCCCGCCATCATTACACTTCTCTGGCACAGCGTCTTTCTCGAAGTCGAGCAGACTAAAGTGGTTCGGGCTTAGTGACCTTTCAATCGCTCTCGTTAGGCGGGAGCTTCGATCGGCCACTCGAAGGAAAGAAGTCGTGAGACTAATGGCGATTCCACTCATTCTCCCAGTCATGATCCTATTCCCAGTGGTCTTCTCACCGGCTCCCTCATCTACTGCCACACCGCCAGTATCAGCGAATCCGTTACTCTTAGCTGGGCCCCTTCTTTTTGGGGTCGGTCTTGGGGCCTTGTTTCTTGGGTTGACATCCCTAGGCCAAGAAGGAGGAAGACTGTGGAACATCGGATCCTTGCCGGTCAGCGAAAGAATGGTAGTGAAGACCAAACTCCTCTTCACTTCTCTAATTGCGATGATCGGGCTTACGCTTGGGTTAGTCTTGTCCGTCTTGATCTTTCACCTTTCGGTGCTGGACGCGTGCATTTTTTCCGGGGTCGGCTTAACGGTCGTATTGGCAGAGTCCAGTTTAGGCATCGCGGTGGGAAGTCGCTATGCCGATTTTTCCGAGGGTCCGAGGCCAAGATTTGTCTCGATGAAGGGATCAATAATCGGATCAATCCTTGGGGTCATATTGATGGGAGCAATGTCGGTCGCTTTCATTGCCATGCTGATTCTTAGCGTTCGGATCGTGGGATTAGGGACTTCCTTGGAGCTCATCGAAGCACTGCCATTCATTGCCACAGCGCTGGTCGCTCTCATTTTCTCTCGAATTGGCTACAGATTATCGATCGGACCCGTGAACCGGATACTCACTGAGATTGCCAACTGAAAAGCAAGCCGTCAATCTTCCGCCCGAGAGTCCAAATGGATTCTACGGATTTCTTTTGTAACCGACGCAATCTTTGTTTTTCTTTGATTGAAACGCAAATGCTGTCGTTTCTGGCCTTCGGGGCAGTTCGTAACTTGCAGTATCTGGCTAGCGGTACGGGTAACGTTAATATTGACTCTTGCGTGGACACATCACGCGGACCAGAGCACGACAGTTCTGCGTGTTCCTAGGACTGTGTTGAGCCGACGGTTCGAATTTAGGAGAAAATGAAACAATATGGAATTAGCGGATGAACCCAAGTCGTGGGTAGAAGAGGCACGTAACAGAGTGAAGAGAATCAGCGACCTCGACCCTAAGGACCGTCTGGACATTGTCTACGGTATTGGACTGTGTTGCTCTACTCTTGCGAAGAGTATGCAAGGATGGATGCAATGGATTGGCAACCTCTCGCTCAAAGATTTCGAACAGCAGGAGCTGGAAGAGATTTTTGGAATCATAAAGAAGGCGACAGTCCAGTTGATGGAGCTGGATATTGACAAGACGTCCAAGTATGAAGAATCGCATGGGCTTCGCCAGAAGCCGACCCGAGAAACGAACCGCCTAGTAAGCTAAAAGAATCTCTCACCGATTATTCGCTTTCTTCCTGTAAGCAGAGAAGCCTTGACTAGAAAATCCGTCGTCACGATCGCAGAATTCAGCATTCATCCTATTGGGTCCGGCACAAGCGTCGGCCGGTACGTAAAGGCAGCGATTCAAGCGCTTTCGAAGATCCCTGATTTGAAATATCAAGTCACGCCGATGGCTACCGTTCTGGAGGCAGAGGACCTCACTGTGATTCTGGAAGCTGTTGAAGTAGCTCACCGGACGCTCAGGTTGATGGGCGTCAGACGGATCTCATCCACGCTCAGGATTGACGAGCGGCTCGATAAGCCCCGAACGATGAAGGACAAGCTTCTAAGCGTGACGAATTAGGCGATCGATCATTCCAGTCGCGTGAACTGGCTCGCCATGAACCGTATTGGCACTGGCTGACCACTCCGACTTGCCTCGTAGTAGGATCCGCATTTGTCGCATTTCCAAACCTCCATGTCCCTTATCTGGGCTGGAGCACCGGCTTCGAAGTCCTCTCGTACAATGTAGCGTCCCTCGAAGTCAAGCTGCAATTCACACTTTGGGCATTTCAAGACTCTAGAATCACTTCGTTTTAGCGGTGTTCGGCCAGGAATCTATCGGCGTCCATCGCAGCCTTGCATCCATCGGCTGCAGCTGTAATGGCCTGTCTATACTTGTAGTCTCTGACGTCACCAGCTGCGAAGACTCCGGGAACGCTTGTCTCTGTCTCGTTCTTGGTGACGATGTATCCCTTCGAATCGAGATCAACTGCCCCCTTGAACACCTGCGTATTGGGCTCATGTCCAATTGCTACAAAGACGCCATCAGTGTTCAACTTTGTTTCCTTTCCAGTCTTCAAGTTTCCCAACCGTATTCCGGTCACCGTGCGATCTCCTAGTATCTCTCTCACAGTAGAGTCCCAGGAGAACTGGATTCGAGGATTCTTAACTACTCGATCTTGCATGATCTGGCTAGCACGAAGCTTGTCTCGGCGATGCACAACCGTGACCTTCCGGGCAATATTTGACAAGAACGACGCTTCCTCCATGGCAGTGTCCCCGCCGCCCACTACCACCACCTCTTTGTCTTTGAAGAAGAAACCATCGCAGGTCGCACAGCTCGAAACGCCTTTTCCTTTGAACCTAGTTTCGGAGGGAATCTCAAGCCATTTTGCGTTTGCGCCGGTGGCTAATATCACGGTTTTCCCCTCGTAGCTGTGCTTTCCGGCTGTGACTGTAAAGGGTCGCTTTGTGAATTCCACATTGGATACGTCGTCGTAGACTATCTCGGGTCCGAACCGTTCGGCTTGTTTCCTGAGCTTCTCCATTAGCTCGGGTCCCAGTATTCCTTCCGGGAAGCCAGGATAGTTCTCAACATCAGACGTGATCATCAGCTGTCCGCCGGGGATCGACCCGGCAAGGAGCAGAGTCTTTCTGCCCGCTCTGCAGGAGTAAACTGACGCTGTATACCCTGCGGACCCCGAGCCTATGATAATCACGTCGTAGACGTTCATTGCTACTAGAGTCACCGGCACCGATTTATGGCTATTCTCACCGACTCTTGCTGACCAGATTCTGTCGGTTTGGAAGGCTTAACTATCGAAAACGGCTCCCGGCTTCCGACTAGGATGTTCGACTATCATGGTCTGAAGATCACGTGGCTAGGTCACGACTCGTTCAGGATCAAGAATGGCAAGACGATCATCATAGACCCCTTCAAGATAAGTCCGATTTCGGACAAGGCCGACGTTCTCCTGATTTCCCATGAACACTTCGATCATCTCTCACCAGATGATATCAAGAAGGTCGTCAACGAAAATACAACAATTGTGACGATTCCGGCAGTCAAGAAGGAACTGTCCAGCCTCAAAGTCAAAGAGGTCAAGGCCGCGAAGCCCGGCGACAGAGTCAAGATCGGAGACGTCACGATCGAGCTCGTACCCGCATACAATCTTAACAAGTTTCGCGAACCTGGAAAAGTCTTCCACCCCAAAGAAGACGGGAAAACAGGATTCATCATTGAAATGAAAGGCGTGCGAATATACCATGCCGGCGACACTGATGTCATCCCGGAAATGAAAGGTCTCAAGCCCGACATTGCGCTGCTGCCAGTAAGCGGAACATATGTGATGACCCCCGAGGAAGCCGCTCAAGCAGCTAGAATGATCGAGCCAAAAATTGTCATACCCATGCACTATGGAAAGATAGTAGGCTCCGAACAGGACGCCCACAAATTCAAGCAGCTCGTCACAAGCGAAGTCCAGATTCTAAAGCCGGAATAGCAGAGGACAAGCGAAACAACTGAAAGTAACAGTCACCCCAGACTGGCTGAAAGAACACCTTCTTTCAAAGAATCTAGCAATCCTCGACGCGAGATCAAAGGGCGCCTACCGAAGATCACACATTCGAGGAGCAGTACACGCAGACCTCTTCCACTACTTCGTGCCAGGAACCGACCCAAAGGGACTCCAGAAATTCCAAGACGAGCTAGCAGTACAACTTGGCAGTCTGGGCCTGTCTGGAAGAGAGACAACAGTCGTGTACGAATCACGATTCGGCATGAGAGCAGCTAGAGTCGCTTGGATGCTTGAATACGCAGGTTCCCGTAGAGTCTACCTCCTTGAAGGAGGATTCCAAGGCTGGCGAAAGTCTCGATACCCAACAGAAAAGAGGATTGTGAAACATGATTTTCGGACTTTTCACATCAAACCTGCGTCAGATCTTCTGGCGACCATGGACCAGGTTCGATCAGGTCGGTCGACAGTGATTCTTGATGTGCGAAGCGAGGGCGAATTCATTGGCAAAGAGGGCCGAGAATGCGATACTCGTCGGGGACGAATCCCTCGAGCCCGATGGCTCGAATGGACAGACTTTCTCCGCAATGGGCAGAGATTCAAGCCTCTATCCGAGATGAGTCGCGCGCTAGAGCGGGCAGGGGTGAGTCGGAGAAGTGAAGTGGTTACTTACTGTCATCGTGGAGCCCGCGCGGCAGCCGCATTCTACGCTCTCCGCTCGCTCGGATATGGGAATGTCAAGAATTACATCGGTTCTTGGCACGAATGGTCTGCAAGGAAGCATCTTCCCATTGAGAGATAGGATGTTCACTTTGTCGAGAAGAGATCCTCATGGCTTCTCAGGTCGAGCATCAGATCATCCAAGCTCTCGTAGTTGTCGCCGGGAAGCTTCTCAAGAACCGTAGACATCTTCCTCACTTCTCTCGCATCCTGGAAGACTTTCCAACCCTGATCCCTTACGAGAGTTGACTTTGAAGATGGAAACCTTGCATCCTCGCTAAGGATTTCCCGGATCGAGTCCGCTCCGACCCCGCTGGTTATCTTAGGGAAGAATCCTTTCTGGAGATACGACTTGACACGGCCAGCGTCCCGGTACATTCGGACTCCATGAAACGCCAAGATGCTCTTCTCGAACTTTGGTTCTGATGCTTTATTCGTAATTTCCCTCAGTTCTCTGTCGTCAAATTCGTAAATGTTCTCATTTCCTTTCCCGAATAGGCGACTGTAGAGTATTCTTCCAACGTATCGAGGATCGTCATTGGATAGGTCGGTGCAGTGGACTGCTCCAGCCTCCTTCATCACTTCGAAAACCTCTTCGCCGGGTTTCAGGTTTCTGAATTCTACAGCTACAACTGTATCGCCAGCATCGAAAGTCCCAAGCAGTTCCTTTAGCCTCGGAGCAAGTTCTTCCTCTTTGAGAGAGGAATTCTCGCTGACAAGTATTGTCATCACTTCTGCTTCGAGTATCCTGCATGCTTCTTCGAGTCTTTCGAGAAGTGAGCGAGGTCCAGGCAAGAGCTTCAGGCCGTAATGGTCAACTAGGATTCTTGGGCACCTGATTGAGAAGCGGAAATCAGATGGTACCCTTCTCCGCCAGTCCGAGAATGATGATTGGGATGGCAGCTCATAGTAGCTGCTGTTCAACTCGACAAAGTCGAAGGCTTGGGAGTATGCTTCGAGACTGTCTGTGCCTGGGACTTGGAAATAGGCCCAGCCTCCCGCTCCGACCAGAAGTTGAGACATATCTAAGAGCCGATTGTTTACGGCTTAGTAAGTGTAGAGGTGGGCGAACACGGGTTCTTTCCTGCTTGGGACGTCTGGCTGGTCATATGCAGAGTGGGTCGGAGTCTTCTATCCCAACTCGAGCGATAGCAAACTAGCCTTCTACAGCAAGATATTCCCGACTGTCGAGATAGACTCAACGTTCTACGCTTTTCCAAAAGAGGGCATGGTGATGGGCTGGGACAGGTACTCTCCTCGCAATTTCGTGTTCAACGCCAAGCTTCCCCAGACAATAACTCATGAAAGGTTGGAGGCGCTTGGAAAACCGGTCGAGGAGGAACTAGACAAGTTCGCGAACCTCATGCTTCCGTTGAACAACAGTGGGAAGCTGGGCTGTCTACTCATTCAGTTGCCTCCACGTTACAAGTATGATCCCGGACACTTGGAAGAGTTTCTTTCTCTTCTCCCTCACGGGTTCAAGTACGCGATAGAGTTCCGTCACAAGTCTTGGTTGCGAGCTGAGACGTGGAAGGCTTTGTCGAAATACAATGTAGCGTATACGATTGTTGACGAGCCATTATTGCCGCCGGAGGTGCACATAACAGCTGATTTTGCATACATGCGCTGGCATGGGCGCGGCCAGAGACCCTGGTATGATTATCATTACCCTGAGAAGGAGTTGCGCGACTGGCTGCCGAAGGTGAGAGAGGTCGAAGACTCTGTCAAAACAACATACGGGTACTTCAACAACCACTTTCACGGATACGCGGTCGAGAACGGTCTTAGTATTTTGAAGATGCTGGACAGGCTCACACCGGCCCAGGAAGAAGCGCTCAAGCATTCGAGGGACCATTTGAAGAAAGCGAAGGAGAAGCCCGTCGGCCTGGGAGAATTCACTAGGGGAGGCGAAGACCGGGCAACCCTGGTCGAAATCCTCGGGACCCTCATGGGCGAGACACGGCTAGCGAGATCCTTCACAATACCTGACGATGATGTGAAGGTCAATGAGGCGAATGTAAGGGTGATCAATGCGACAGTGAGAGACTATACTCTAAGAATGGACATGTTGTCTAAGACGATCGTTCATGATTGTGGCGATTGGGAACGCGCAGTCGAGACTCGTCAGCTGTGCAAGCATATCGGAAAGGTCCTCTTGACCATCTCTGAAAAGGTCGCTTTACAGTGGGTTTCAGCGATACAGGAGAATCTCGACGGTTGGAAGTTCCAACAGCCAAAGAAGTAGCGGAACCAGGTCTGTTTTCCACTAGTCCGATGCTCAGTGTTAGAGAACAGGTCGTCGACTGTAGACGATGTCCTCGCCTGGTCCAGTACCGTGAACAGGTCGCGCGGGACAAGCGGAGGGAGTTCTTGGAATGGAACTATTGGGGGAGACCGGTTCCCGGATTCGGAGACCCGGATGCGTCATTGTTGATCGTGGGATTGGCGCCTGCCGCCCATGGCGGTAACCGGACTGGTCGAGTGTTCACGGGAGACCGGAGTGGCGACTTTCTCTACAAGTGCTTGTACAAGACAGGTTTTGCGAACCAGCCTGTCTCAAAGAGCATCGACGATGGGTTGAAGCTGAATGGAGCGTATGTGACAGCCGCAGTCAAGTGCGCGCCTCCCGACAACAAGCCCAGTCCAGTTGAGACTTCGAACTGTTCATCATATCTCGCAGCCGAGATCGACGCCCTAGCGAGGCTAACTACGATTCTGTGCCTTGGCCAGTTCGCCTTCAATGCTGTTATGAAGACTATCCGGAACAAGTACAAGATTACGCAGAAGACTCTGGGGTTTGCGCACGGCCGAATTCTGAGGCTGGGTGAAAGAGTCCCGCTTATCGTCTGCTCTTATCACCCCAGTCCGCGGAACACTCAGACCGGCAAGCTTACCGAGAGAATGTTTCTCTCTGTATTGCGAAGGCTTTCTGAACAGAACATCGATTTGGCGATCTGAGATTCGGTAGCCTTTCGGGGTTGCGCACTGTAGCCTTTCGCAGGGGAGTCTTCTTCAAAAATACGCCGCACCCTTCAGCAAGACCCAGGGTCCGCTACTCCGGCGACGGGAAATCGCCGAGTTCAAGCCCTGATCACAAATCCGAGCAGGCGATTTGATCTAGCCGCATTCTGCGTGTTCACCTCTGCGCATTAACCAACATGTCGGAAACCAGCAAATCGCTAATTCTACGGGCATGGCCCGAATCTAAGCCGATAATGGCTTCAACTGGCAGCACTCCCCTCCAAAAATTCGGGGAGCGTGTCTTCCCGCGACACAAGAGTGGTCTTTGAAGAAGAACTCCACCTAGAATGCACTTTCTAACGGATCCCGATTCGTGATCTATAGAGACGGGCCCAACACTGCCTTCGTTAGCCCATTTCCTAAGCGCGAAAGGGCCCTACCGACGATAGGGAACAAGCGTGGATTGAATGAAAACAAATTTTTTCCGTGACGCAGGACCCTCTAGGTGTTTTCTAGTTGGACGTCTTGTCCGACGTATTCCCGGGCCTTCGACTCTGCCAGCCTCAGCAACTCGGCCAGCCGCTTGTTCAAAGCATCCGTCATAGAAGCAACAGACCTCATCCGTTCTTGAACCTCCAGCTCTTGTTTCCGAGTCTCTTCTATCTTCAACAGAAGACCCTTCCGCCACTCGTAATTCTCCTTCACCTCCTTCTTGTGCAGCAGCTCTCTTCTCCTCGCCAAGAGCCGTCTTCCCTTCGCTTGTTTCTCAGCCAAGACTCCGGTCCCGATGAGCTGGTTCAGCTGCGCAGACACTCGGCCCGTCTTCTTCGGCTTGAACTCCATCTTGCCAGAGTCAATAGCCTTCTTCATATTCTCCAAAATCTTCGAAACATACTCACCAGTTGATCTTGAGAGGAAGCTCTTGTAGGGCGAGACAGCAAACTTTGCCAATGCTTCTCTCTCATCCGATCCCATAGCAAAATCTCCCCGCTGCGACAAGTCGCCCAGCCTCCTCAACGGCCGTTGAAGATGAGCCAACGTCTCCGAACGAAAACTCCGACTCTCTTTACGCAACTCCTTCTCAATCTCCAAAACCTCACGAAGATCACCCTTGGAACCCACTTCCTCAACCTTCCCAGTCAAATCCTTCAACGAAGCCTGAACCCCACCCAGCTCCCGCGCAAGCACCTCAGTCTCGTCAAGCTTCTCCCTCAACTCTCTCCTAGTCACGGCAATGCTGTCCACAATCCCATTCATCGTCCGAGCCCTCTGCAAATACGAGCCCTCCCCCTCGAGAAAAGCGGAGAGCCTCTCCGCAGTCTTAGAAATCCTGTCCAAAGAGCCCCCGAAAGAGCGTTGATCTAGAAGATAGAACCCGGACAATTCCCTGGACGTCGAATCGCGCAATGTTCTGATAGTACGGCTCGCAGACGAGAAGCCATCTTTCAACAGCTTCAATGATTCCCAGCTCGCCTCGTCAGGAATCTGAATCTCTTTCAGCTGAGCAACCGCCTCTTGGCCCGCGTGATTTATTACCCTAGCAGCCCGGTAAGATGCGGCATCCTTCTTGCTCGCCATGTCACGCTCTCCCTTCCGCGCCAGCCCGTCATAGAAGCCTCGCGCATCATTCAAAGACCTAGCCGCATCGTCCACAAGCTTCGAGGCTTTGGACCTAGTCGAGCGGAGTGTTTTGTCGAGTTCGCTGGATATCCAAGAGCTGTAGTCGTCGATCTTGATTCTCAAATCAGCGGACCGAGAGGAGGCTATCGTATCTCCTCGCGCAGATTAATGATGACAGTGTCTATAGCTTGCTTCGCCTTCTCTTTACGCCGGATAAGATCCGAGTTAAGCGAGTCATAGAGGTCACGCGAGATCTTGCCATTCCGGTTCTGGTTCTTCAAGTCGGCAGAAGTGGTACGAATAACCTGGAGTTCAGCCTCTGCCCGCTCCAGTTTCTTGACCATGTCCGTGTACCGCTGGGACTCGGCGGACAACTCCGTCTTTACCGAGGCCAACGCACGGTCCACCTCGCTCATACGCCGGTCGAGCGAACGCCTCCTCTGTCTATAATCAAACCTGTTCAACGAGCCGCGTCCAACATCATCCTCCATCTTCTCCGATTCCATACTCATCGACGACTTTTCGTCGTACAAGTCTGCGAATTTAGTAATCAACTGGACAGGAACACCTGCGACAGCACCCGCCCCAGCACCTCTCCAGACCGCGATCACGCTACCGGCAAGGGCTAGTTCAATCAAAACGGCCCAGCTGAGAGGACTCACTGTCGCCCAGAAGGGGTCTAACTGATAGGACACGGTGAAGCCTAGATTGCTAGATGGACCAACGGATGATACCTGGAACACAATCGGGCTGGCGGTGGATTGGGGGACTTGTCCGGCTACGGAGTTTAATCTGAAACCCATCGGAGTCACAATTTTTGTCTGAAGAATTGGAGCGTAGAATTGGACATTGCTGAATAGGGCGAAGCTGAGCGTAAAGGATCCGAGGGACTTCGTAGAAACATATGTACTCGGAGAGAGTGCATAGGAAATCTTGACCTTGACCGTCTGGTTGTTGGGTAGTGAGCCGAAGCTGGGCGTGAAGGTTACCGAGCTCGTACCATCCGGGTTAGATGTGGGCGTGGGAGTCGTGGAGGGCTGGTCAATCTCAAGCCCGAGAACATAGCTTTCGGAAATGCCCGACACGCCTTTGGGGACTGTGAACGTTATCGAGGAAACAGTGGGACCCAGATTCGTCAGATTGTAAGCATCCGTAACCTGAACAGAGTCAGAAGGAGTAATCGTTATTGTCCGTCCGGCAGACACAGCGAATAGGTTCTGTGATGAAGCTGATGCAAAAGTGATCTCCCACACCGTCGTATTGTATGGTTTAAACGGGCTGGAGGATGGGACATACGCGCTCGTCTGGAGTGTCCCGTTGAATGGTGAGGAAATCTTGGGAGAAGACCATCCGCCCGAATAGCTGATGGTCGAGCTTACCGTCGCATTGTAAGTCTTGTCGATGACTGGAAACGGGTTGATATCGAAAGCGTAACTGTTCGAGCCAGCGCTGTAGGTCAAGAGACCCCAGTAGACGGTTGTCAGTGTGAAATTGTACTGCGTCTCTAGAGACGGAAACAGAACCGTGAGCGCAGTGAAACCGTAAGTCTGGTTCGTTGAGGATGATACTTGCAAACTCGTACCCTTCGTGTCATTTGCTTGAGAGAAGCGCAGATCCTCGCTCACCGCGGTCGGGATCCCGATCATCAATTGAGAGACTGGCGTATTATGACTATTCAGCATGACTCTGTCGGAGACGATCGTGACCCCCCAACTGTTCGTGGCAATCACACGCGTAATACTAACCGTGCAAACATTGGTTGAACACTGCGAAGGACCAGAAGCCCGAACTGGACCCGGGAGAGCGACAAGAGCAATTGCCAGCAAGAGAAGTGCTACAACAAGTGCTCTCATCGGTCGAAACCTTAGGTTGACTTAGCGATTGAGGTTCTGCTGCAACTTCCCTACTTATTAGTTCCCTCAAAGTCGAATCGGCGAACAGGTTGTGCCAGATTCGAGAAGTCTCCTCGTAACCGGCGCAGGAGGGAGCGCGGGCCATAATGTCTGCTGGAGCCTCCGTATGAGCAAGGACGGCAAAACAACTCTTCTCACCGGGACCGACTCGGACAAGACTAGCCTACAGCTCAACACTTGGATTGACGCCGCCTACCACATGCCAAGTGCAAACAAGCCCAACTATCTGCAAACCCTCAACAAAGTCATAGGAAAACAGCGAGTTAAAGCCCTCTTTCCACAACCCGACCCAGAAGTCAGACGAGTCTCCGAAGAAAGGGAGAAGCTAAAGACCAAGACCTTCCTACCCGACCAAGAAACCGTGTCTAAATGCTTGGACAAGTTCCAGGCACTCACCATCTGGCACCAGACAAAGCTTCGGACAGAACCCGTTGTATTATCCGCCGGAGACAAGTCGATCCATCATAGAATCGGAGGTCTCCAGTATCCATGCTGGATAAGAGCTCGAGAAGGAGCCGGCGGCCTCCTCAGTTGCAAAGCAATCAACAGCAATATCGCGGAACATTGGGTCCATTTTCATTGGGATCAAGGAATCAAATCCGATTTCATAGCCGAAGAATATCTCCCCGGACGAGACTATTGTTTCATGTCCATATGGAACCATGGAAACCTCGTCACGTCAATGATCCGCGAACGGCTCAGCTGGGTCGGCAACCGGCTCGTAGGAACAGGGGGAACATCGAAGCTAAACCGAGTAATCCACTCTTCAACAATCAACGACAAGTCCCAGGAGGCCATCAGAGCGATTTCCAAATCGCCTCACGGAGTCTTCTGCGTAGATCTAAAGGAAGACGTGAAAACTACTCCGTGCCCGACAGAGATCAATTGCAGGTTCACCACCAACGTCCACTATCTTACACTAGCCTCGATAAAACTAGGACATCCGGAATGGAACTTTCCATGGATAGTTTCCAGACTAGTACTTGATGAGGAGATACCGGACTGCGACAAGACAGATGCTCTGCCCGCAGATCTCTGGTTCACGAAAAACACCGACATGGGATTCACTCTCGTCAGAGGGAACCACTGGAAGGCCGTGGAACCCGTCTAGAGAAGCGGGTCATCAACGAAGGCTCCCACGGATCTATGCCTCACCGTGTGCGTCTAAAGAAATAGTATCGGACTTGTCGATCCCAGAGGAACAGCCACGTCACCGAGAAGGTTAAAGCAATAAGGGCTTTCACCCCGGCGTCGAAATACGTGACTAGGGGGAGGGTGGGTTGGAGCAGCTTGAGCGGCGCAATAATCTTTGTCAGAATGCCGAACCCGAGAATCATCAAGCCCCATTGAATCACAAAGATTCCCATCTGATAGGCAACTACTCGAATGTTCATAGAACAATCCCCGTTAACAGCAGAGTAATAATGGCCAAGGTAGTCGATGCAATGAACAGTCCCCAGATGTCGGAGACTATCTCCCGCTCTGTCTTGGGACCGTCAGCTACAAGCGTGCGGACTAGCGTAAGAGGTGCCGCAGGGTCCGCCGATGAGGCGAGCTTTCCGTCGCTGGTGAGCTTTGTTGGTCGAGCTTTCAATTCTCTGTGCTCGGTGAAACGCCGTATTCTTGACAAGAAGAAGAAAGAGTTTTGAATATTGGGAAACATTGCAACAATGCTCGCTATCTCCGTCCGACTCAGGATGGCCAGCGCGCCAAGAGAAGCTCCGATCGAGAGTTGACCGACGTTTCCCGAGAACGCCCGGGAAGGATAGCGGTTGTAGTAAAAGAAACCCAGGAGGGTGAATAGGAGGCTTGCGTAGAGAAAGATGGTGGTAGAGTTTGCGCCAGTCAACAAGCCTCCTATTAGAAGACCTCCGGCGACTATTGATATTCCACCGGACATCGAGCCGTTGAGAGGGTCTAGCATGTTGACCGCGTTTGAGGTGACAGAAATTACGACTAGAATCGTCAAGGGATAGATTACTGGTAGGTGGTAACCGCCGAACACGGGGACGCGTAGGGTCGTGTTATACACCTGTCCCGGAAATTCGAATCCGAGCACCAACAGTGGCAGGCCGCAGAAGAGCGTGAGAATCGGCTTGAAAATTCCCCTCATCTTGAGTTTGTCATCCAAAGCTCCCACGATAGCAGTGAGCCCGACGACGAGTGAGTAGGCGGCAAAAGGGATCCAGCTTGCGTTCGTGATTAGAGAGTAGACTTCCCCGAAAATAATCAGGGTAATCGGCACGGCGGCTCCGCACATCTCAGGAACTTTAGGGCGGGAAAGTTTGTGAACATCAATCCCGACAATGCCGTGGGCGGAATGCCAGTACATGAAGAAGCGGGTAAGCGCAAGCGAAATCGGAAAGGACCCCAATGCGACTAGGATGGCTACCGTGTCCCAGTCGAGGGAGCCCATGTTCCGAGACCGAAACCAACCGGCTATAAATGA
>JAJPJY010000094.1 GCA_021323995.1 bacterium
AGTTGATACCGGAGCCTACGCGTGGACTGCATGTGATCCCGTAGTTGATCGTGTACATGGTCCCGCCCGCTGTGTAGGTCGGGCTGCCTCCCGTGTAGGATATTGGGGTCGTAGTGCCTCCTCCGCCTCTTGGAGCGGGTAAAAGGGCCCAACCTAGACTGGGGCTAACTGAAAGCGGAGTTGTAGTGCTGGCAGCTATGTTAGGAGGTATGTGTGGCGCCACCATGAACATGTTCCCGCTCTGCCCATAATCACTAGCCAACTGTCTATCTATGAAATAGATCACGCCAGCCTCTTTCGCGCCGGGACCCGTGCTGTCGGTAGGGATGATCGTCTCGACCACAGGTTCCAGCAACGCCTGCTCATTGAGGCTGAGGCTGATGAAGCCCACCATAGAGTTGACCCTGCCCTTGAGACTGGTCACTTGAGAATTCGCGGTAGAAAGCTGAGAGTTTGCACTGTTTAGTTGGGATGTCGTACTGTTCAGTTGGTTCTGTAGAGAAGAGTACTGGTTGGATAAGAGAGGAATCTCAACCGCGGACGCGACGACAGCACTTCCTGCTGCTGCTAATCCGAGCTTGAGAAAATCACGCCTAGTCGTCTTCGACATTAAGGCTCAAATCTTGGCCGACCTAGTAGTATTTTAGATTAAGCCATTGACTAGACGACGACAGATTCTGGCTCTGCAAAAACTTATCTTCTCACCCGTTCGACTAGAACGATGTGGTGTGGGTTGCAGACTACTCCGCCTAAAGACAGCATGGTCTTCAAAGTCCTTGTTCCCGTTCTGATAGTGTTGGCAATTGGTGCCGGAGTCGGGCTTGCAGGCTATGGGATAAAGCAAGTACTCGCGCCCCCGGTCAGCCCTACAACGATTACTCCCGTTACAAACAGCACCGCACCTCTAGCCGTTGCCGTATCGATGCCTAGTGGTGTCGGTGGCGACCAGTCGCTGAACTTCCAGTCAGCAAACGTAACAGTCGCTAAGGGAGGCAAGGTCACCTGGACCAACAACGACGCCCTCGCCCATACAGTGACCTCGACTACCATTCCTTCTGGGGCTCAAAGCTTCGACTCGGGAAACATGGCCGCTGGCGCGACGTATAGTGTAACCTTCACAGTTGATGGCACCTACCACTACGTATGCAGCTACCATCCGTGGATGAACGGCATAGTCATCGTTACAGGCTAATCGGCACAGCATTAGATCTCGGGAAGACTTAATTCAATCCGGCCTAAATCGTTTCAATGGTCGGCAAGTGCGTATACGAAATTCCTACCTAGCAGCGATACTTCTATTGGTGATAGGAGGGACCGCAGGTGCGTACATCTACTTGATACCAGCAGTTCTCCCACCCCATTCTCCCTCAAAAGCCAACTCGGCTCTGATGACCGTGATTCGCATTCCCGAATACTCCTCGGTGCCCCCACCAAATTGGCACAATTTTACGGACCTCTCATCGCCAAATTTCCACTTCCCCATCAACATGACTGTAACTATCGGTGTTAACAACACCATTGAATGGATTAACGATGACAACGTCGCTCATACTGTCACTTCTTTCCAAGTTCCTGCTGGGGCTGCGACGTTCAACTCTGACCTTATCTTTCAGGGGAAGACGTTCACCACGACCCTGAACACCCCCGGTGTTTACAAGTACTTCTGTGCCTGGCATAACTGGCTTGCCGGCGTGATAACAGTCAAACCGGCATAGCCTAGATTGTTCACAATCGTTTCAGAACGAGACGTTTCGGTCTCAAGCAAAGTATATTCTTCACGATTCGTAACTTAGCGAAAAGAGTTCTTTCCAAAGTCTTATTCGATCATATTCGTATCCGGCTCCGAAACCGATTTGCCTGTTACGGTAATCGTCGGGGGTTTCTTCGGGGACGAAGGGAAAGACGAGAATACTCGTCCCCTAGAGGCAAGATAGCTGCCTACCTAGCCCTGAAGGACAAACCCGACATATGCGTCAGAGGAGGAAACGGACCCAACGCAGGCCACACAGTCTTCCACAAAGGAAAGGAATACCATCTGCGGCTCATCCCGAGCGGCTTCGTCAATCAATCAACACGACTACTGATCGGACCGGGCGTACCGGTCGAAACCAAGATCCTATTGGACGAGATCAAAGAAACAAATGCTGAACACCGACTCGGCGTAGATCCTCAGTGCGCGATGCTGGAGGAGCGGCACAAAACCCAGGAATGCGACTCGGAACATCTCTCAAAAAAGATCGGCTCCACAAAGAGCGGAGTAGGAGCTTGCAACGCAGAGCGCGCTCTGCGAATGGTAAGACTCGCCCGACAGGAGCCGCAACTCCGACCATACATCCAGGACACTGTCGACGAGATCCACAAGACACTGTCCGGGGGAGGCAATGTGATGGTCGAGGGGACCCAGGGCACCTTTCTCAGCCTGTACCATGGAACCTATCCATTCGTCACATCAAAGGACGTGACTGCGTCACAGGCTTGTGCAGATGTCGGGATAGGTCCCATGGACGTGGACAATGTTATGGTGATCTTCAAGTCCTATGTGACCAGGGTAGGCGAAGGCCCGCTTGAGAATCAGCTAAGCAGAGACGAGGTCCTGCGACGTGGCTGGATGGAACACGGAACCGTAACCGGACGCGAAAGAAGAGCAGCCCCCTTCGACTTCAACCTCGCAAAGCGCGCCATTCAACTCAACGGCGCAACTCAGATCGCATTGACGAAACTCGACGTCCTATTCTCTTCTGCAAAAAGTGTCCACGACTATTCAAAACTGCCGACTGAGGCTCAAGACTTCGTGTCAAGGATCGAACGGGACACAGGGGTCCCGGTAAGCATTATCGGGACCGGACCCAGTGAGCAGGACGTCGTAGACCTCCGACGCTCAGGAAAGGCACCTAGCCTCAAAGCTGCCCTGGTTCGTCAGAGAATGAAATGATCACGTAAAAGCAGTCCTCCTTGCCAGAAAAGACGGACTCGCGACGAGTTAGAAACTCTGACCAGGTACAAGCCGTCCTAAGAAAGACCGAAAGGCCGCGTTGCGAATAAGCGCCACTGTCAAGAACGCGATTATTGTCATTTCGATCCAAGCTTTCACCTCAACGGGTATTGCGAGGGCCGGAGCCCAGAAGCTCGCCCCTGGAACAAACAAGGGCACCAAATTAACGAAATAAAACCAGGTAAGAATCGATTCCGGGATGTAACCGACCCAGATAGCCGCGAACACCCACGTCGATCGGAGCTTTCTGTTCGACCCGATAATTCCTGCCACTACTCCAACGAACAATCCAGTCAACGCCTTTCCGACAGGGAGGAGAACAGTAACTAGCCCAGTGCTCCCGTATACATAGCCGAACAGAATCATTGGACCAATACCAGCAATGAGGCCTGTCAACGCGCCAAGCCTCCACCCAGCAAAGATGGCAACAATCACCACAGCCAGGCTCGAGAAGTCCAGCGCAAGCTGGGCTACGCCAGGGGTGGGTATTCTTCCGACTAGGATGGCGAGGACTCCTAGAACGTTTCCTACTGCCCCCATCGACGCAACAAGTGTCAATGACGTGGTTGAAGTTGACCGTTGCAAGGTTGGCGAGCACCGCCCTCTACTACTCATAAAAGAGTTTCTACCCAATACTGGGTAGTTGCTCAGCAGGAGAGATGGATAGGCGAGAGGACGAGATCCATGTTTGACAGTACCTTCGCAGACGAGGTTCTCATGTTTGAGTCTCTACGCTGCAGCTCAATCAAATCGCTGACCGTGTCGATATCGAATGAAATCCGAGGATTCGAGATGGAATAGGCTATCAATCTGTTCAGCTGTGCCTGTCGGAGATGTTTTGAGTAGCTCCAACGGCCGTAACTGGGCCTAATCACTCCAGGAGGGCGAGTGGTCATCACGTTCGTTCCCCCTTTCAATGAAGGAACCATTACGACTCCGCGACGTCCATTTCCCATGCCGGAGATTTCTACAAGGTCTTGAGGCTCAGCTAGTGGGATGTCCGCAAGAAGCGCGGTCAGAGAAGTCACGTCAGCTCGGATAGCGAGTCGGTTAGCTTGTTCCATGGCATGATTAAGGCCAAATCCTGATTGTCGAAGAAAGACGACCTTCTTTCCCTTTGCAATAGCACCCACGTTTTCATCCGGTGAAATCACCAGAACCCTATCGTAGACGTCGGATTTGAGTACTGAGGACAGAACATCATGCAAAAGCGCTTCTACGACTAATTTCTTCTTATCCCCGAGATAGGGTGAGAGTCTCCTCTTACTCTCAGTAAGTCCTTTTACGGGTATGACCGCCCATTTCTGCGTCAAGCCAGAGTCTCCGCGAAGCTGATCGTGTTTCGTGCCAACTGAATCTTTGCTTCCATAGAATCCATCAACGTGTTTGTCGTCAAGATCCTCAACCCGAGGCTCGTGATCTTGGGAGCGATTGACTTGTCGAGTTGATCTATCACGTATCCTTTCATCAAGCCCTTGTAGAGCTGGGCGACTCCGCAGGGGGAAACTTCCAGGCCGAGACTCGCCATCATCCGGTCCAACGGCCCTTTGACCGCCTTCCCCCCCACTATTGGGCTGATCCCTACTATCTTTGCCCGAGTCTTTGACATGCTATCGCGGATTCCTGGTATTGCGAGTATTGGGCCAATGCTGAGTATAGGATTGCTCGGACACAAAATAATGAGGTCCGTCTTTTCAATAGCCGGAGCGACCCCTGGAGCGGGAGTAGCTAGGCTAGCCCCCTCGTAGGTGACGTCCTCGACCCGGTCTTGGAATCCTCTCTTGACAAAGTACTCTTGGAACTCTAAGACTCCCTGAGGAGTCTTGATCTTCGTCGACACAACATTGTCGGTCATCGGCAAGATGGAGACCTTAACGGCCAGCGAGGTTCTGATTTTCTCGGTCACTTCTGACAGGTTGAAGCCTTGTTGCAGAAACGCTGTTCGTAAGAGGTGAGTTGCAAAGTCCTTGTCCCCGATCCGAAACCAGGTTTCAGCAGAATATTTCGCCAGCTGATCTAGGCAATTGTGGGTATCATTCTTGATTCCCCACCCTTTCTCGGGGTCAGCTATGCCTGCGAGAGTGTATGTGACTATGTCGATGTCTGGGCTGACGTGGCATCCCAAGTATTGTAGGTCGTCTCCAGTGTTGACGATTACAGTTATCTTGTCTGATGGGAAAACCTGTGAAAGTCCATCTATGAAACGCGCGGCGCCCACGCCGCCTGCGAGGCACGTGATTGAGCGAAACACACGGACGCCTGCGAGAGCGTATCGCGCCAGACTATGCGCTAGTTAAAGACTGGCTTTACTTCTTGGCGCTTTTCTTGACGTGATCGAGATACACAATCTTGAGATGGTCCGCTGCAGCTCGAAGGCTTGAGTAGGCCTCGGTCGTAGAACTCTTGCGCAGTTCCATGGCTTTTCTCAGCTCTCCTACCGACTGTTTTACGAGGGCCTTTGAGTCTACGTTCTTCTTGTCGATTTTGACTTCTGGGTCGAAGTCTTCCAGAGCATAGGCTAGGCTGAACAGGGCGCTGCTGTATTCTACTGCCTCAGCGGCGAGACGGACTCTCATTTCGAATCCATTAGACTGTTTCTCTTGTCCTTCGAGAGCAAGGTTTGCTTTTGACCAGGCCTCGTCTAGAGCCTTTCCGAGTCTATCTTCTAGCACTTTCTTATCGTCAGAAAGGGTCTCGGCCAAGGACTAGTCTATTCCACAGTAACGCTCTTCGCGAGATTTCGAGGATAATCAGGATCATGTCCTTTGATAACTGACAGATAGTAGGCAAGTAGCTGCATAGGAACAACGTACACTAACGGCGTCACCAGAGAGGGCAGAGACTCAGCGATCTCAATGACCCGGTCGGACAAGTTCCGAATCTCCTCATCCCCTTCCTCGATAATCGAGATGATCCGAGCCCCGCGAGCCTTCATTTCCATAATGTTGCCGATCATGCGCTTATGGGTCTCGTCGTTTGGAGCCACGAAAATTACCGGAAAGCCCTCTTCGATAAGAGCGATGAAGCCATGCTTGCTCTCCCCAGCAGGATAGGCAATTGCAGGCACGTAGCTCAATTCGAGAAGCTTGAGTCGTCCCTCCAATGCCGTGGGCACGTTGATGCCGCGACCGAGGAAGCATATGCTTGAGGCAGTATCGCATTCTTCTGCGATCTTCCGAATCTGGTCGACTTTCGTGTTGAGAAGATTCTGAATGAGAGCGGGGACCCGGTGGAGCTCGGCTTCGAGTTGAGTGATCTCTTTCGCGGACACTTCGCCCTTCTTCCGTCCGACCGTTGCTGCGAGCCTTAACAGGACGGCGATCTGGCTGGTGAACGCTTTGGTGGAGGCAACCCCAATCTCCGGGCCGGCGTTCTGATCAATGTAGACGGTCGATAGCCGCATCAACGTTGAGCCCAGCACGTTGAGTACACTCAGGATCGTTGCGCCCTTGGCTTTGGCATCACGGACTGCGTTTAGTGTGTCCATAGTCTCCCCTGACTGGCTTATAGCGAGTATCACGCTCCTAGGCGTGACTAGGTCGAGGGCTTCTTCGGAAAATTCGCTGCCTATGACGACCCTCGCGTTGACCCCTGCGAGCTTGGCAAGGGCAAGGCTGCCAACGAGACCGGCATGATATGATGTTCCACAGGCGACGATGAATAGTTTGTCCGCGTCAATAATCCTCTTGGCAAACTGGTCATAGTATACCTGCTCGGTCCTCAGTGCGTCTCGTAGGGATTGCGCTTGCTCGTGTATCTCTTTGAGCATGAAGTGCCGGAATCCCTGTTTCTTTGCAGACTCGGGATCCCAGGTAATGGTGATCGGTTCTCGTTTGACCGGAGCAGCGTTCTTCAGCTTGAGAATCCTGACTCCGCTTGGATTGAGGACGGCCATCTCGCCCTCGTCGAGAAGAACCGCTTTTCGGGTCAAAGGGAGAAAGGCAGCGAAGTCGGATCCGCAGTAATATTCGCCCTCTCCAATTCCCAAGACCAAAGGGCTTTCTTGTCGGGCGCACAGTATGGTCTTCGGCTGTTTCGTACTTGTGAGGACAATCGCATAAGCTCCTTCCAGCCGGTTCACGGTCTTCCGGAAAGAGTCTTCAAGTGACATCCCCTGAGATATGTAGTCCTCGACCAGATGAGGTACTACTTCTGTATCAGTTCTTGACTGGAACCGGTGCCCCTTAGATTCGAGTTCTCGTTTGATTTCCAAGTAATTCTCTATGATACCATTGTGCACTACTGCGATCTTGGATTTGCAGTCGACCAACGGGTGAGAATTCTCATACACGGGTCTACCATGAGTGGCCCATCTTGTGTGCCCTACACCTACTGGTCCAGGCAGGTCGTCAAGGTTGTACTTTGAGTGAACCTCTTCCAGTCGCCCACTATCCTTCTTTACGGTTAGTTTGTCCTTGTCAATTGTAACTTCTCCAACGGAGTCGTACCCCCGGTACTCGAGACGCTTGAGGGCGCTATGAATCAGCGGCGCCGCATGTGAGCCATCATGAAGAACACAACCAAAGATTCCACACATGAAAAATGACCTACTTGAACCGATAATATTCAGTCACTCAAGTGAGCATTAAGAGTTCCTACACGAACAGCTCCCGAAGAATCGACATCTCTCCAATGCAGTACGGTAGTAAAAGAGGGAGATTTCTGGAAATTAAGCATATTCAAGTCTTGATTCGGTATTGATTGAATCGGTAAACATATTTTCGCTACGAGCTAGATGTTTTCTGAAGAATGGTCCGTCATTCTGTTCCGGGAGCCGGCAGTCTTTCTCCTCCTCGGTTCCTTGAAATCCTGCCTTTGTTCCTGGTCTTTCTGATGACGAATTTCGTGTCCCTTGAAGGTCTTTGGGTCATTAGCAGAGGATGGACTCGTTTGTTCGGACTGGGTTTCGGAATCTCAACGGGATGCGTGGGAACCTCTTGATCTCGTCCTCGACGCCGGATAAACGGAATTGAAAAAAGACTGCCTCCGAAACCTACTATCAGGGTAACTCGAAATATGGACAGGTTGGATCGTAACCATTGAATCATGTCGGTGGCGTAAGTGAAGTAAGTGGCGAAGTTGAAGTTGCGAAGCAAGCTGCCAAGAACTCCACCTGCCAACAAGAAGAGCGTTATGGCGAAAACGGTTCGGGCAATATGGGACGATTTCTTGGCGGAGTTTGAGACTGCACGGTCTTCTTTCGTCATGGAGTTGAAGACACTCTACACTTAGCCGCACGGGACCTTCAAATTTGGGCAGATCGTAACCCTGCCTGACCGGCCAGTTTCTTAGGCCCAAGCCGAGTCTTTGGAGCCGTTCTTGTACCTAGGCTCTGATCTGCATCGAGGCCCTTGCTTCGAGAGCCCGTCTTGTCTGCACTCCTCTGACTCGTTCGATTACTACTGAGCCAAAGAATCCTCCAGCAGCTCCGACCAAGGCGTTAGCTATGATGGCGAAAGCCCACAGAAGCTCTCCAGTTAATGCGTAAGGACCCAGAGAGGCGGTTTGAATGACGCCCGGACTGAATATTTGGAAGACAAGCAGCCCAGCGATTGCCATAGCTAGGTTTCCCAACGTGCCTGCTGTGACGAGCTGCTTTCTCGACATTTCATAAGAACTGGTTTTTGATTTTATGAGATATAGATCGAAGACGAGACCGTTCACAATTAGCGAGATTGCGATGTGTGGGGAGAATGGCACCTCTGCTGTGGGATAAAGGAAGAGCAAGCCGATTATTGCTCCAAGAAGAGTCGAACTCCATCTCTTGCCGGTGAGGGAGACCAGTATTGCAAAGAAGGTCGGAAGGAGGAAGAATAGGTCTAGCGACTGGGTCAGAGGCTGAAGGGCTGTCCCGAAAACGTACCCATATGTTGAGTAGGTTGCAGTCAGCACTGCTACTAACGCGATGTACCGTGATGTCGTCGAGTGCTGTTTGTACTCCATCTCTCATCACGAGGCGAGAACGATAGCCAGTGTCTGCATCAGTCCTTGGCACTATCTTTTCTTGGAGCCAACGGATTCTACTTTGCCCCGGACTCTCAAAGTCCCGACACCCAACGAGGGAGTTGTAAGTTCCATGGTTATGTCGAAATTGAAAGCGCGGTCCTTGTTAGATATCTTCTCCAGCACATTCGCTAATGTGGCAGGTGTAGGTTCTGTCTTCTGTGGCATTGTAGCCGATCCTAGTTGGGACGTTCCTAGGGTATAAACTCGTACGAATGATTCTCTAGAACGATACGGACTTATGAGGCAGCCTCGGGATAGGGAAGGCAAGGAACCGTGTCTGAAAGCCTGGTGAGTCAGCCATGACGACGAAAAAGAAGGCGGTGGTCCTTGGAGCAACTGGGATGATGGGACAGCGGTTCGTCCAACTCCTCTCTTCCCATCCTTGGTTTGAATTGTCTGCGGTCGCCGCAAGCGACAAGAGTGTCGGAAAGTCCTACGGTGAGGCAACGGGCGCGAATGGTGGGAAGGAACTCGGGGACACCGCGAGGAGCCTCCGAGTAGTAGAAGCTAGTCCCCGGACGGTTGGTGATCCTGACATTGTCTTCTCTGCGCTTCCGGCCGAAGTGGCGTCGCAGGTAGAGGAGGACTTCGCAACGGCTGGCTTTCCGGTCTTCTCTAACGCCTCCTCCCATAGAATGGACAATTATGTTCCACTGCTCAATCCAGAGGTAAACCCTGAGCATGCCGGTCTGGTGGAGGAACAGAAGCGGCGAATGAAGCGGGACGGTTTCATAGTTGCCAATCCTAACTGCACAACTGCGATCTTGACACTGTCATTGAAACCTCTTGATCAGGAATTTGGTCTCGAAACTGTGATCGTCTCGTCAATGCAAGCAATCTCTGGGGCAGGCTATCCGGGCGTTGCCTCGTTTGACATTCTTGAGAACGTTATTCCCTTCATACGAAACGAAGAGGCCAAGGTGGAGAGTGAGACAAACAAGATTCTTGGAACAATGACGAGTCCAGCGGCGATCACTGTGTCCGCCAGCTGTCATCGTGTACCCACAATCAATGGACATATCGAAGCGGTCTTTGCAAGGACACGCTCACCGATCACTCCGGAGAGAGCGGCCGAGAAAATGGCCGATTTTCAATCAATTCCTCAGAGGCTAAAACTGCCAACAGCTCCAGCTCATCCGATTATAGTGAGAAAGGAAGAGGACAGGCCTCAGACGAGGCTAGATGTTGATGAAGGAGGAGGCATGACCGTGAGTGTCGGAAGAATCAGAGCAGATCCCGGCCTCAAAGGCATCAAGTACATTGCTCTCGGACACAACCTTGTCCGCGGCGGAGCCGGCTGCTCAATACTCAACGCAGAACTTCTCGTCGCTAAGAAGTACATTCAGTAACTCGGCTCCTATAGACCGGTAATTGAAGCGGACCCGGCGATGCAAAGCTGGGGTCCGGCATCGCACTCTCGTGTCACGGGAAAAATTTTGTTTTGGGTCGATCCACGCTTGTTCCCTATCGCCGATAGGGCCCTTTCACGCTTAGGAAACGGGCTGACGAAGGCAGTATTGGGCCCATGCCTCCGAAGACTCGCCGATAATGTCGCGAGAATAATTTTGTTTTCAGATCTGGAAGGGTCGACTTCCTGTGCGGCGCTTTTCTGGGCGAGATGGTCGATTCTGCTGGGTAGAATGGGCGAATAGTCGCCTTTGCGAACCCGCATTATTGGAACGGTCAAGCGTGATGGAAGCAGCGATATTGAACATCCCCTCCCGTTCTGCGATTTGCGCTTATTCTAGGCGTAATCTGGACGCTGAACAAATTTCCGAAACCATTTTTGTGTCGCGGGGAAACGAGCTCCAGGGATTTTCGAGGAGGTTCTTGCCAGTTGAAACCCTATTGGGCTTATTCTCCGGGTCAGGGCGGATTATCGCCTGGTAAGGTGTTTTGAGGATCGAGCGGGTCAGCGTCCCAGTGAACGCGCAGAATACGACTAGGTCAAAGCGCGTGCTCAGATTTGTGATTTGGCCCTGTTCTGCGCCTATTAGGGAGAGACCTGCGGAGAAACTTCGTGTTTGAACCTTCGTAGACCAATGCTAGAGTTAGGCCTTTGTCAGCTGCCTATAGCAGTCTAAAGTCTTCCTTGACCGTGGTTAGGACAATGTGAGTGTTGGTACGTTCTACGAACGGCATGGCCAGCAACACTTTTGTGAACTTGCTAAGGTCCTCCCGGCTCTTGAACTTGGCGATAACGATCGCATCCGTGAGACCGGTAACGTCGTAGACGGCCATGACCTGCGGCATTTTCGCCACCTCTCTTTCCAACTCTAACAGTTTGCCCTTGGCAACGGACACCTCGGTGAGAACGGTTAGCTGGAACCCGATTTTTTCGTGATCATAGATCGCGGCGTATCCACGTATTATTCCGGCCTTTTCCAGCTTGTTGGTTCGCGATTGAACTGTTGTGGTTGAAACGCCGAGTTTGTGGCCAAGCTCTCGATAGGAGAGCCTTCCGTCGATCAAGTATGCTTGCAATATTCGTCGGTCAAGATCATCGAGTTCTAGAGGGACGATCTTGTCGGAGCTTTCCCTAGTCGAGACTGTCATCCTCTATTACGTTCAAGCTTTGTTCGGAGCAGGTCAGTTACTATCTTCGGGTCGGCTCTCCCGCGAACTTCTGCCATGATAAGGTTCATCATTTTTCCAAGAGCCTTGGTCCCATTCTGCTCCACGAAGGACTTGTTCGAATCCAACACCTTAGATATTATCGCGGTCAATTCGGCTTTGGGCATCATTCCTAGATTCAATTGTTCGATAGCGGCCTCAGCACTAGCCGTTGGGTGCACGGCTAGCCACTTGATTATTTCCAGCACAGACTCTTTGGCCGTCTTGTCCTCCTCTACTAGGAGGAAGACTTCTTTCAGATGTGTCCCATCAAGATTTTCGATGGGCACCTTCTGTCTCGATAGGCTTCGCAGAGACTCGGTTAGTACGGTTGCGATGACGCTAGGCGCTACCTCCTTTGCTCTTGCTGCTATTTCTCCGAACGTGTCGAGGTATTCTGAGTTGACGAGCTGGACCGCAAGTTTTGGACTCAGACGATATTTTGACTCGATCTCCCTCGCGACCTCCTCGGGCATCTTGGGTAAATTGTCCTTGACGTGTTGAACTCTGTCGGGACTGATTTGAACAGGTGGAACATCGGTCTCGGGATACATCCTAGCCGCGCCAGGTCTAGGTCTCATGTAGTGGGTCGTCCCGTCAGGGTTCGCAGTGCGAGTCTCCTCGGGGACTCCGATTGTAGCTTCTCTCGCTCTTTCCAGTACAGCTTTCAGTCCGTCTAACGCGTTCTCTCTCGTATCTGCGATAAGAACAAAAGCGTCGGCGGCGTGACATGCCAGTTTCGTAGCAATAGTCTCCACTTCAGACTGGGTGATTCCATAGTTTGGAAGTTCATCGGAGTGGAACACGCCGCCTACACGTCCCCAGAAAGCCGCTCTCTTCGCCATCTCTGTCCCCAGTCTGATATTCGGCATCAGCTCACGTTTGAGCAGACCAGAGAAGCCCGCTAGTTTCACGCCTTCAACGACGCCTCGTTGTTTCAAGGCTGACTGGATTAGCTTGGATTGGGACGCTGCAAGCGTATCGGTAAGGTCCATGAAGTCTTCTCGGAGATCTGACGCTTTGACGCCTCGAGTTCTGAGTTCTTCTCTGATCTGCAACAAGGCGGTTTGGCGTTCAACCTCAAATTCGACGGCTTTGGAGACCAGTTCTAGTTCCTGGACTCCCTTGATCTCGACGAGGGCGCCATTCCTTATCGAGACGTTGAGATCCTGTCTAATGCTTCCAAGACCCCGTTTCACATGTTTCGTGGCTCGGAGTACTTGGCCTATCGCGAGAGCTACTCGTCCCGCTTCTTCAGGGGTGGTGATCACAGGGCCGGTCGCGATTTCGATCAGCGGGACCCCGAGCCGATCCAGTCGAAATGTAACGATGCTCTTGGCTTCACCCGTCTTCCGTCCAGCATCCTCTTCAAGCGAGACTTGCTGAATAGGAATCTCCATTCCATCTACCATCAGTTTTCCATCAAGTGATATTATCGCGGTTCGCTGGAATCCTGTTGTGTTGGAGCCATCGATGACGACTTTCCGCATAACGTGGATCTCGTCCATTGGATTAGCATGCAATAGGAGGCTAACGGTCAGAGCGATGTCGACTGCTTCGCTATTGAGCAGATGCGGAGGCTCCTCGTCGAGCTCGACGAGACACGTCGTTTCCGGATCGGCTTCGTATTTGATAGATCGTCCTTTGTGGAATTCGAAGAGGGCTGCTGGATCGACTTGGCCTAGCTCGCTCTGGGTCGGCCTAAGCCTCCGGTCGACGGTGAGGGTTGCTGGCTTTGTAGAGAGAACTGTTGGACACTCGCAGAAGAGCTTACGACTCGTGTCTAGCTGTCGATGAACCTCCAGACCTACTTTGAGTCCGACGCTTGAGTAATCCGGGACCGACTATGCCTCCTCCATGATCGACGTTCTGGAAGTAATCTCACCAGCGATCGGGTCCAGCATTGCTTGTCGGATCTTGTCGATTGACCTATTGTGGCCAAGGACCCACATGAGTTTCACGAGAGCGGTTTCGGGAATCATGTCTTCCAATGGGACAACGCCTATGTTGAGGAGGTCTCTTCCGGTAACGTAGACGTTCATGTCTACTCTTCCCCAGATGGTCTGGGATGTCATGAAAACCGGGACGTCACTCTTGATTGCGCTCCGGAGGGAGTCGTAGGAGTACTTGGAGACGTGACCTAGCCCAGTTCCCTCTAGGACAATACCCCGCTCACCGGCTTTGACCGCAGCATCTATGATTTCAGGGTTAAAGCCCGGATAGAATTTCAAGAGGGTAGCGTGCTGGTCGAATTCCGGTTTGACAATAAGATCATGACCCATGCTTCTTTTTGGATGATCCTCGGAATAGGCGATTTGGCCTGTCTGAA
This sequence comes from bacterium, assembly GCA_021323995.1. Classification (GTDB taxonomy): domain Archaea; phylum Thermoproteota; class Bathyarchaeia; order 40CM-2-53-6; family 40CM-2-53-6; genus 40CM-2-53-6. Next base: position 13,941 of record JAJPJY010000094.1, read on the forward strand.
GATCATATTTCGCGAGGGGTTCTGAATTGATGGATTTGAACGCGTCTCGACGGCTCGTGTGACATTTTCGCACTCGTGTGCCTCTGTGAGCTACAATGTAACGGTCGGATAGATTCTGGTGCATTGCAACGCCCACAGCTCCAAGATCTGCCTTTGCCGCGAGTGCGATAGCTCCAGTTAGATTGGATGCTGCGTCGGAACTTGGACGATCCGACGACCTCTGAGCACCGACCAGAAGGACGGGTACTGGAAGACGTTGCAATGCGAAACTCAATGCTGCCGACGTATAGTGCATGGTGTCCGTCCCTTGGCTTACCACGACTCCTGCGATTCCTGTTCTGATTTTCTTGGCAATCTCTTCAGCAAGAGTCTTCCATTGTGAAGGTGTAACATTCTCGCTCAATTCGCTGAACAGTATGTCAGCTTCGACCAAGGCGATCGAGGAGAGTTCAGGAACAACGCTGGCCAAGTCTTCGGCAGTAAGAGCGGGCTGCACGGCTCCAGTCCGATAGTCTACACGGCTCGCTATTGTACCACCAGTGCTGATGATAGCGACTCTGGGCAGACCTGCGCTTTTTGGCGGTGGTGGTGGCTTTGTGAAATGGGGCTTCTGGCCCTCTCCAACAACCTGGATGGTCTCTGTCTTCTCGTAGTGTATGCCAATATTGTAGCCATTCCTCAGTTTGAGGACAATGTGGTCGGGGTTACCGTATTCGGACCGCGGGAATAATGCTCCCTCGAAGACCTCTCCCGAGTTTGTTGTGATCTTGATTATGTCTCCAATCTTTGCGTTGGCGATTTTCAGCCGACGAAGAATCTCTCCGTGATATCCTTCGAGCGTAGAGACAGACATTAGCCGTTCCGATCAGGACGTGGTTGGTAAGGATATTCTCGAGTTGAGCTGTTTGGACATGTAGGGTCCGTCGTGCCTATAGCCGAATCGTGAATAGTAGCTCTTTGTCCCGAGGGCGCTTATCACGACCATCTTGGTCCTACTGTATTCCTCCATAGCTGTCCTCTCTGCCTCAGCGATCAGGCGGGCTCCGAAACCCTTGTGCTGGAAAGCAGAGTCCTGTCTTGCACCAACGGGCACAGTGGGGCCGAATACGTGCAGTTCCCTGATGACCGCCGAATTGTTCGATCCTATCTCTGGCCGATGAGCCCCGCTTCCGGGAATTCGGAGCCGAAGGTATCCGACAAGTATGGATCGGGTGGAGTCTTCAAATGAGATGAAGATCTCTTTTCCTCCCGACGCGTCATAAGTTATCTGTTGAAGCTTGATATCCTCAACGGCCGGAACAACTTTGTCCTTCATTAGTTGTTGTCCGACCTCTCTACATCTGATACAGTGACATTCTATCCCTCGAAGTCGGAGCTCTTGTTGAACCATCTGACGGAGGTTTCCGTTCTTTACCCCGTCCGCGATTCCATCCGCAGGAATCTCTCGCTGTATTCTCATGACTCTCACCCAAGGAGGGATGAAACGCTTGATCTCGACAATTAGACGGGCGGCCTGCTCGGTTGAGTAAGGCTGGTAC
>JAJPJY010000037.1 GCA_021323995.1 bacterium
TCATAGTCGAACTGTAGGTCGCCTTTGGCAGAAGCCTCCAACAAGTTCCCTTTTGTAACGATGGTTCTCTTTCTCTGCGTTAGGAACTCTTGGAGGGCAAACGCTGTTAGTCCTCCAGCAGCAGCGCCAACGAAACCCGCGTATAGGAGACCCCCGACGGCAAAGACGATGACCGCCAACACGGTTAACCCTCCTGACGTGAGCCTCTTCAAGACCAGTTTCCTGTCTGAAAAGGCCATTAGGTAGATGGTCGATCCGATAACGCCCCTGTCAACAGTCATCTTGACAGGCTCTTGTGAGCTAGTCACAGTGCTCACTCCTCCAGCCTTGGGAGTGATGACGCCGAGGAGGATGTTCACACATCCTAATCCCGTGACGAGCAATGATGCCTGAAGAGAGCTCGGGTCGGATGAGGCGAAAAAAAGGAGGATCCCGACAGCTGTTACGGTCGAGCCAGAAATTGTTACGGAAACACGCAAGACTTGGCCATCCCTAACCCGAGATGCCGGATACTAGAGCGAAGATTAGCATTGATAGCACCACCAGTGTTATCAGAACAAACCGGTTGTCACGTTGATTAGCGAAATAGAACGTCGATAATGCCACCCTGAAGACAGGTGTTGCCACAAGCACAGCCACGGCTAGATAGATCAGACCGGAAGCGTTTCCAGCAAACGCTGAGGCTATCGTGTTCCCGACTCCTGATCCGGATATCGCAGATAAATTAATGCTGCCCGTAGCTACCCAGGAAATTAGCCCGGCTAGTCCCAGGAAGGCGCTCGCGAGAACTCCAATTCGGAGACAATATGAAATCAGAAGATTAAGGTCCAAGGCTACAGCACTATTGGTAGATTGAATCCTTTGAGAATCATCAATACGGAAATTGCTGCGAGTAGGATTGCGAAGGCAATCTTCACTTTCGAAGGGGGGGCCGTTTTGAGTATTCTTGTGCCTAGAATCGCGCCGCCAGTAACACCGATGATCAGAGGTGCGGTCAGAAGAGGATTAACGTCGCCGCGGAATAGATAGACTGAGGAGCTCGCGGCCGCAGTGACGCCTATCATGAAGTTGCTCGTGGCAGAAGCGACCTTAACAGGGATCTTAGCAATCAGGTTCAGGGTTGGGACGTTGATCAGTCCGCCTCCGACCCCGAGGAGCGCGGAAACTATTCCTCCGAAATAGGTGATAATGAGTGTGAGCGGGGTTCGGGTCACTTGGTACTTCACCACTACGTTTCGACTATGCTCCTCGTATTCGCCTCCGAGAGAGAGGATCGTTGAGGTTTTGTCAGGAATGGTTCCTGTCGGGAAATCGACTTTTCGGGCTCTTATCATTACTATAGTCGTGTAGAGTAGCAACACCCCAAACAGAATGAAGAGCACTGATGCCGGGAGATAACCGGCCACGGACGCTCCTGTTATGGCCCCGGCTACTGAGCCGATCTCTAGGAACATTCCAACTCGAATGTTGGTGAGATGATCCTTCACATATGTGGCTGCGGAAGAGCTTGACGTGGCAACAACAGAGACCAGGCTTGCCCCAACGGCAAGTGGGACCGGAACGCCCTCTACGAGAGTTAGAAAGGGTATGATGAGTATGCCTCCCCCCAGTCCGAACAGTGCACCAACGAACCCTGCCAGGATCGACATCAGGAGGATCCAGATGACCTCGTCGGGTCCAATTACGATCAAACGGTTCGCGCGCAATCGGAGGAGAGAGTGCTATTAAGAGGATTCTCGCCACAAGTGGTTCGGTCGAAAGATGGCTGTCAGGAGTACTGGGATCCAGGCGGCTCGCATTGATCCTTTCGGCCTTTTCAAGAAAGAATGCGAGAATATTCTAGCGGGTGCATACGCGAGACTTCGCCACGATAAGGGAGTAGCTCTTCCAAAGATCGATATTGCTTCGACGCTTGAGGATCCGCCGAACGAGGAGTTCGGTCATCTAGCCAGCTCGATATCGTTCGAACTCGCACGTGTTCTCAAGTCTAAACCGATGAAAGTTGCTTCTGACCTCAGTGACGAGGCGAGGAAGGGTGAAAAATTTGAACTCGTCGAGTCAGTCCAGCCTGCGGAGCCTGGCTACTTGAATTTCAAGGCGAATCTCCCGCACCTTGCTCGGCTTACCCTCGACGCGATCGGGAAAGCTGGACCGAACTATGGACTCGTAATCGCCTCGACTCCTCAACGGATTATCGTGGAACATACGAGCGCGAATCCGGCGAGACCAATTCACATTGGCACATCGAAAAACTCGATTTTTGGCGATACTCTTGCTAGAATTCTCAAGGCGCGGGGTCACATGGTTCAGACCCATTTCTACATAGACGATACGGGACGCCAGGTTGCGCAGATGGCGTATGGCTACAAGCTTCTTGGAGAGCCAGCACCATCGGGCAAGACTGACGAGTTCATAGGAAGGGTCTATTCGGTTACTTCGACTCTTGTGGAAATCGATGAGAACAAGAGACGCCTAGCTCTCCTTAAGAAAACAAACGCGTCAGATCTCGATATCGTTGCGGTGACGAAGGAGTTGGACGAGTGGGTCGGTGTCGCCGAGGAGCTTCATAGCAAGTATCCTGAAATGTTTGATGCGCTTAGCGAACTAGTCTCTAAAGAGGAGGACCCTCAAAAGTCGATCTCTCAACTCATCAGAAGATACGAGAAGGGAGAACAGGAAACCAAGACTCTGATCCGGCGTGTAAGTCAGATGGTACTCGCCGGATTCGAAGAGACCCTTCGCAGGGCCCGGATCCATTTCGACCAGTGGGACTGGGAGAGTGAAATGCTCTGGACAGGGAGAGTTGCGGAGCTCCTTGACCGATTGAAAGAAAGTGGTCTAGCGCGTAACCGGTCGGGTTCTTGGCAACTAGACGCGGAAAAAGCGGTCGAAGACTTCGGTCTCCGCGAAAAGCTGGGCCTATCTCCAACCTTCGAAGTGGCACCCCTAACCCTGACCCGGTCCGATGGAACCTCGCTCTACCCCACCCGGGACATCGCTTACACGATGTACAAGTTCGAATGGGCTGAACGGGTCATCAACGTGATCGGAGTTGAACAGACCCTTGCACAGTTACAGGTCAAGATCGCGGTCTATCTCCTTGGGCATAGGAAGGAGGCGATGAACTTCATCCACTTTCCTATCGGACTACTTGTGCTGGAAGGGCAGCGAATGTCAGCCAGGAAAGGAAGATACGTCACGTTCGACCAGCTTCTCGACGAAGCCTTTCTGAGAGCCAAGCAAGAGGTCGAAAAACGGTCGTCGGATCTGCCCGATGAGGTCAAGGACCGGGTCGCTAAAAGAATCTCCATGTCAGCGGTGAGATACGCCATGCTCTCGGTAGAGGCGTCAAAATCGACTAACTTCGTCTGGGACAGAGCTCTGAACTTCGAGGCGAACAGTGCACCCTTCATCAACTACGCCTACACACGAACATTAGGAATCCTGAAGAAGCTCGGAAAATTTGACAGACCGGGGTCTTTCGATAAGCTCAACGAGCCCGCAGAGCAGAACCTGATTCTCTGCCTATCCCGGTTTCCTGAGATATTCACCAAGTCGGCAGACGAGCTGAATCCGACGCTGCTCTGTCTCTACGCTAACCAGCTTGCCCAGAGATTCCACGAATTTTACGAAAAGTCTGACATTTCCCACGTAGCAGACACAAAGCTCAAGCTTCAAAGGACGAGCCTAGTTGAGGCTTCGAGGACCGTGCTCCAAACCGTTGCTGGGCTGCTGGGTCTGGAGCTCGCTGAAAGAATGTAAGGGCTACTTGCCGGCTACGATCTTCTCAGCAATGGCACTGCCCATTTCGCTCGTCTTTGATGTACCTCCAAGGTCAAATGTCAAGACCCTTCCTTCTTCCAAGACCTTCATCGTCGCGTTCTCAACTTTCTTGGCAGCGCTTGCTTCTCCTAAGAAATCCAACATCAATTTCGCTGCCTCGATCATTGCAACCGGGTTCACCTTGTTCTGTCCTGTGTACTTGGGTGCGGATCCTCCAGCGGGTTCGAACATTCCATAACCCTCACCAATATTGGCGCCCGCTGCGACTCCGAGGCCCCCGACGAGGGCGGCAGCCTCATCAGTTAGAATGTCGCCGTAAAGGTTAGTTGCGACTACAACATCGAAGCTCTCCGGTCGGCGGATGAACTGCATGGTGGCAGCGTCGACATGAATATCCTCGACCTCCACATCGGGATACTTCTTGGCAACGTTCAGCACTGCGTCTTTGAATATCCCGTCGGTCAGTTTGAGAATGTTCGCCTTGTGGACGAACGCCAGTTTCTTCCGTCTTTTCACTGCTAGGTCAAAGGCGAACTTAGCAATCCGTTCCGAAGCGGTTCGAGTATTGATCTTGATCGCGATTCCAATGCCGGGCGCAACCTGGAATTCCTTGCCAACGTAGAGGTCCTCTGTATTCTCTCGGACTACTACCATGTCGATGTTCGGCTTGAGTGAGGGCACGTTCGGGAGGCTTCGGGCAGGCCTCATGTTGGCGTATAAGTCGAACATGGACCTCAGCGTAACGGCTACGCTTCTTGGAGAACCCGGTTCCTCGGGGGTCGTCATAGGCCCCTTGAGACAGGCTTCCGTGCGCTTGATCATTTCAACAGTCTTGTCCGGAAGGTTGGTCCCGAACTTTTCGATCGCATAGAACCCAGCATCGCCTTTCAAGAACTCAAGCCTGACAGCGTCAACCTTCTGAACAGCATTCAGTACAGTGATTGTCGCGTCGACGACTTCGGGTCCGATCCCATCACCGGGAAGCACCGCAACACGATGAGCGTTACTTGGCAATTATGATCGCAAGTCCGCTTCGATTATCATGGTTGAAAAACTCTTTCATGACGATCGGCATTCTTTTCCCAATTACTCGTCTCCTGATATTCCTTACATATCAGTGAAAAAGGCCAAGCATTCGCTGGTCAGCGAGAGTTGTCAGGGCAGACGACCACTGAGATCGAACGGGGTCTCGAAGGCGTTGTCATTGGGAAGAGCGCCATTACTTTCATCGACGGTAACCAGGGAATCCTAAGATACAGAGGTATTGACATCAAGGAACTAGGAGCAAAATCCACCTACGAGGAGGTTGTCTATCTGCTCTGGAACGGCAACCTTCCAACCAGAAAGGAACTCGCAGATTTCAAGAAGAACTTGGCAAAACACAGGCCGCTGCCCAAAGAGGTCAAGGCCTTGATGAGAAGTGTGCCCAAAGCGTCCAACCCAATGGACGTGGCTCGTACAGCCGGTTCCTTGATCGCAACATATCCACCGAAGAAGAGCGAGACTTTTGAAGAGTCGAACCGACGGAAGGCGAGAGAACTCACTGCGACTCTCCCAACAATAGTTGCAGGGTTTCAAAGGATAAGGAAGGGTAAGCCTCTCGTCAACCCCCACCCTGAGCTCGGGCACGCGGCAAACTTCCTGTTCGGTATGTTCGGTAAGAAGCCTGATGAGGTTTCGAGGCGAGCCATGGACACAGTCTCCATACTCTACGCGGATCACGAAATGAACGCTTCCACTTTCGCGGCTGTTGTCACGACCTCTACCCTAGCGGATCTCGGGGGAGCGGTCACTGCTGCCATTGCAGCATTGGCTGGACCCTTGCATGGCGGGTCAAATCAGCGGGTCATGGAGATGCTCGAGAAAATCGGCTCAGTCGACAGAGTCCATCAGTATGTCGAGGACGAACTATCGGCGGGTCATAAGATCATGGGCTTTGGGCATCGAATCTACCACACGTTCGACCCGAGGGCTGTCATTCTGAAGGGTGTTGCTGAGGAGTTGACGAGTCGAAGTGGCCAACGCAAATGGCTGGACATTGCCCTAAGATTGGAAGAGGACGTTTGGGAAAAGAAAAATTTGAGGCCTAATGTCGAGTTCTACGCAGCGGTCGTTCTAAACGAGCTGGGCGTTCCGAAGGATCTCATGCCAGCTGTCTTCGCTTGTAATCGAGTGGCCGGATGGATAGCCCACATCTACGAGCAGTATGCGGACAACCGGATAATCCGCCCGATGACTGAATATGTTGGTCCTTCAGAGAGACCCTACGTGCCTATTGAGCAGCGTTCATAGACTCAAGCTCGCTTGGCTGGGGCCCACTGCTCATTCTTCCAGTTCCAGACAAGATGCTGGTTAGGGTCAGTAGCCTCAACTCGCGACCTTTTCTCGCTTATCGAATCTACGACGAAGGAGGTTCCACAGCCGGCGCATTCGGCGAGCAACCGCATTTCAGACATCTGTGTAATCTGAAACTCACGCTTCTGGCAATTGGCGCAGGTAAACATGATCCGTTTGTTCGGCTAGTCAGTAACATATGAAACTGTTTGCTAGCTCGGGGATGGGCCGAGTGATTGCATTATAAGGGCAGGAATGAGCTGGCCGTCACAGGGCCGGTAGTCGAGCCAGGACCAAGACGGCGGCCTGCGGAGCCGCAAATCGTGGGTTCGAATCCCACCCGGCCCGCCAATACAAACATGAAAGCCCAGGAAAACAATTTCATGCCTCGGGTCCTACCAAATGCAACTCGCAACCCTCAAGAGTCTGAGAAGGGGCCAGTTCAGAGTTCGACGATTGCTCCCGGATTCACTTAGGCTTATGCCGGGATTTCGTGACTCTTGGTTATCAGTTTCTCCATCTGAATTGCGTCTTCGCCGTCGGTATAGTAGCCGTTCGCGGTTCCGGTCTGGGTGAAGCCGTTTTTGAGATAGAGGGCCAGGGCTGCCTTGTTGCTGATTCTTAGTTCTAGTCGCAGTTGGCCGGGCCGCAGTCGTTCGGTAAGCTGACTCAAAAGTGCCTGACCAACGCCTCTCCTCTGCGAGTCAGGATGAACTGCTATCGACACCAAATGCTGATGGTCGGTCCAATTGTCAACGACTGCATATCCAACGACTCTGCCAGCTTCTTCGGCTACGAGAAACGTTGACGGGTTCGCGTCGGCTAGCTGGTTGATGAAGTATGGTGGAAACGGGTCTTTGAAACATGTTTCTTCAAGCTGATGGATCGAGCTAAGATCCCCTGTCCTTACAGGTCGGATCTGCAGAATCTGAGTTGCTACTGTCGCCATTTCACTTGTTCGCCATTCTCGCCGCTCCGGCTAGAGCCGCTGCAACATTCTCGCGGCCCATTGCTAATATGTAAGGCCCTAGCCTTGGACCGGAATCTGACCCGATCAGGACCCGATACAATGTTTTGAAAAACTGGCCGGTTTGCAATCCATGCTTCCGCGCGATTGTGAAGATAGCATTCTGTAGATAGTTCTCGTCTTCACTCGCGTTGACGATGGCGGCCAGTTCAAGAATCGCGTCCCGGTCGGCAGGTTGAATCTCAACAGCCCCTGTGGTGATAGTCTCGACTTCGCTAGCCCAGTTCATGGCATGGACTAGTCGTTCTTGGAACCGAGGTTCATCAGGTTCTACACGGTAGCCGTAGCCGGTCAGCTTCTCGAGCACGAATTCTTTCTCCTTGCCTTTCGGGGCTACCTTGACCAGATAGACCAACAGGTTGTGCGGGACATGAACTGAAGGCCTCTTTGGCGGCGAAAGGCCCCAGGCGTACTCGTACAGGCCCCGGAGTCTAGCCTGCTCCTTTGGATCTTTAGCCTGTTTCCGACCGAAGTAGACGTCTTCCAGATCGTCCAGTTCTGCGATGTACGTTGGAATGTCTTTGACCCAGATCGCGCGAGAGCCAACACTTCGCTTGTACATCAACAAGATCAGTGTCTGAGGCGGAGCATAATGCAACCATAGTTGCGGAGCAAGAACATTTCCCACGGATTTCGACACCTTGGCTCCAGTCTTGTCTAGAAAGTGTTCGTATCTCGTGTGGTAAGGTGGGGGCTCGTGAAGTATCTCCTCCATGATCCGGTCGTTCGCCTTAACGGAGTCGATCAACTCTTTCCCGTAAGCCTCGTAGTTGATTTTGAGCCCGGACCATCGGGCTGCAAATTCTACTTTCCAGCTTAGTTTCCCGTTGCCAGAAAAGACGTCTACTTCGCCCTTGTGGCCGCAGCCCTTCAGCATCTCTCCGCGAAGCTCCATCTCATCACAAGAGTACCTTACTACATGCCTCTCACGGATATACTCCAGCGCCTTTGTCGTGTAGATTCGTCCACAATTCTCGCAGACTGGAAAGTAGGGCAGGACTTCGGTGTACTTTTCCTGCCCCATTGTTTCCTTGATTATCTCGCCAACTTTCTTGGCGTTTGAGAGTATCTTATCGATCTGCTGGTTGAACAATCCGTCCTTGTATGCCTGTGTCCCAGAAACGCTCCTGTACTTGACACCGGTCTTGTCAAGAGCGTCGAGCAAGAGGCCGCTCATGTGAGCTCCGTAGCTCCCATGGCAGCCGAACGGGTCTGGGATGCTCGAAACTGGAAAACCGATGTATTTCGACAGGGATTTTGGAAGTCCCGCTGGGACTTTTCGCAGTCCGTCTTTATCGTCGGAGAACGCGATTAACTCTGCCTCGCGGCCCATGCTCTCGAGAGCCAGCTTCACCCCGTACGCGCGTGCTGCATCACTATAGTTGCCAATGTGCGGTACTCCGGATGCTCCTAGACCGCTCTCGACTCGGATGAGAGGAGGATTTCTTCCAAGCTTCTTTTCGCGTTCAAGTATTTCCGCGGCCACTCTGTCGAGCCACGTTCCTCTACCGATGATCTGAGGTGGTTCCAGGGCCAAGAATTTTCAGAGTCTCTAGAGTCTAGAGGCGGTTGATAAACAATAAATCATCCACAGGGGGTACCGTCGCAAGTGGCGAACGGTTGTCGGTGGCCGTCCAGGGATTCCACCCTTCGAGTTTTCTGACGAGCGAAACGGCCCGGCTTGAAAAGGCAGTTAGTACAGGCAAGGCTATCGCGGCAGTTTCTGGAGGCGTAGACAGCACCGTAGCAGCGCTTGTAGCGAAAAAGGCGCTAGGAGACAGGCTTTCACCGATTTTCATCGATACAGGGTTCCTTCGAGCCGGTGAGCCAGAGGAAGTGAAGTCGCGCCTTGCGGACTCGGCTATCGGGCTCAGAGTCAGGCTAGTCCGGGCCGGCGGCCGGTTTCTTGAGGGTGTCAAGGGACAATCGGCCGCGGAGGAGAAGAGGAAAAAGTTCCGCGAGACCTTCTATCAAGTATTAGGGGAGGAGGCGAAGAGAGATGGTTGCGAATACGTGGTCCAGGGCACCATTGCTCCAGACTGGATTGAAACGCAGGGAGGTATCAAGACCCAGCACAATGTTCTGCAACAGGTAGGGATCGATCCTCTAACATCGTTCGGTTTCAAAATAATCGAGCCACTATCGGAACTGTACAAGGACCAGGTTCGGCTCCTCGGACGCCATCTGAACCTGCCCAATGACATGTCCCAGCGGCAGCCGTTTCCGGGTCCAGGCCTACTTGTTCGTTGCATCGGAAACGTTTCGAAGACAAAACTGGGCGTGCTAAAGTCGTCTACGAAGATCATCGAGGAGAAGCTTGGACCCTTCAACTACGAACAGTACTTTGGAGCGGTCATCGAAAACAGATTCGTCAAAGACCCCGCCTACAAGAAACTACAGGAGACCGCTGCCGCTGCCCTAGGGCTACCAGCCCCAGAGACTCCAGTCGACGTCTTCGAAGACCGAGTCACAGGTGTTAAGGGCGACGACAGAGCCTACGGAAGACTCGCCGGAATCAAGATCCGCGAGGACAGCCGTGAAACGCTCGGCTGGCTGCCAGAAAAACTCCGGCATGCCCAATCAACAATTGTCGAAGGCATGCCGGAAATAACACGAGTCGCGGTTCTAGTCAAGGAGCGCAGGGGCGGGCCTCCACTGTCAGTAATCGTCCGGGCCGTGTCCACTCGTGACTTCATGACCGCCGCTGTCGCTCCGGTTCCATGGAAGATTCTCAAGGACATCGCGGAATCGATTCTGAAATCAGGAGATGCGTCCCGTGTCTATTACGACATTTCGCCAAAGCCTCCAGGGACCATTGAGTTCGAATAGAATGACCGTCATCCCGGTTGTTTACGTCAAGGGCCAATACAATCATCTCATCGCCCGACGACTCCAAGAGCTGGGCGTTGACTCGCAGCTTGTTCCTCCATCAACCCCGCTCTCCAAATTGGAGGCCATGGGCGCTGATGCTTTGGTAATGGGCGGCGGACCCCAGAGCGTGAGGTCCCTCGACAGTCTGCCCCAAGAGCTCAAGGAAGCGTCAGACTTGATGAGGCAGACAAAACTCCCTATGCTCTGCATCTGTGTCACCCACCAGCTAATGGCAACAACCTTCGGAGGAAAAACGAACCTAGCCAGGAAGCCAGAGTTTGGACCTGTCGAAGTCTACGTCAACGAAGAGGACACCATTCTCCAGGGTTTGAAACCTTCTTTCACAGCGTGGGAGTCTCACAACGACGAAGTTGTCGCACTTCCGCCAAGCTTCAAAGCACTAGCAAGCTCTGAAAACTGTAAGATTCAAGCGATGAGGCACGAAGTCCGGAACGTTTTCGGAGTCGAGTTCCATCCCGAAGTATCTCACACACCAAAAGGCGTGGACATCTTCAAGAACTTCCTAGCCGCAATTGGCTAATCATGACACGGTCAACCGGACTACGAGCTACCTCACTATCTCAAGGAGACACCTGGAAGCGGATAGTCGCGCGGACCGATGAGTGCGAGGAGAAAGAGTGAGGCGTCGATCTTCGGCGTGACTGATACGGATTTTCCAAACCGGCTGCCGAACTGGGTAGAGCGGTTCAGCCTTGTCCAGCCACTCGAGAGGCGGTAGACTCGAGATCTACTAGGGATTCTCTATCGACAACGCCGACTCGGATCTTTTTGGCCAGCTCCTCAGCTGTAAGCGAGAAGAGTATCGGCCAACCGTCCTGCGCGTTAGTAATGGGATGAACGCTGATCCCTTCGTCTTGGACCATTTTCATCTCATCCGGTGCACTACGATAGTTTGACTCCGGGACTAGCAAATCGGTAATCTTCACTTTCTCAGCCTTCAAAATACCTACTAGCTTCCCGGCCTCTCGTCCTCTTCCTCCCAATCCTCCAACGGGTCCGACGTCCATCTTCAATCCTATCGATCCGGTCATGACCTTCGACTGGATAATCGGAGTATTCGACAGCTCTGAGACCAACGCGTTAAGCATCGCATATCCCGCGCTAGGACCCGAGACTCCCGCTCCTGGCGCACCCTCGAGGATACTTCTAATCTGGAAGTGAACGTGATACTTTGCAAGGTTGACACGAATCTTCGACCAGAGCCAGGATCGTACCGCTTCCACAGCATTCTGCGCGCTCTGGATCACTGAATCGTCTGGCACAGAGGTCTGACCCATCATCATCGAACTAGCCTGGCCAGTGACTGAAACTTGCCTTTCGCCCGAATTGATCGGCCTAATGGTACATTGGATAGTCAGTATTCCACCGGATCCCCTGTCGCTAGTATAGAGTCCGTAAGTGACCCCTGGAATCGCCTGGGACAAGATCAAAGCTTCCGCGATCTCTCGGTGATCCTTGTCCTCGAGCGATTCTAGACTTGAGATTGCCCGTTGGAAGTGGAAGAGGCGTATTTTGTAATTATCCTGAGTCACTTGGTCCTTGCTAAGAATGGTTCCTTCCTGCTGGTAGACCTTCAACGCGTCGCTCAGTCGATCAATGTCGTCTTGATACTTTGTCTTCACGATTTCAATAGCCGGCTCAGAATTCCCTGCGTCGGTGAGGGCCTTGGCAGCAGCGATCTCGGATGCCCAGAGCCTATGCGCCTCCGAGACTGTCTCCGAAACTCCTCTTGGGCTCAGAGTGCGCTGTCTCCGGAACATCTTGGTAACTTTTCCCGCATCGACCTCGGATGCGAGATATCGTTGGAGCTTCCTAAGATGTATGGCAACAACCTCGCTCCATTCTGTATCGTTTAGCGGGGGGTGAACATAGTAGATGTTCGGTTCGAAACGGTCTCGCGTCGCCTGATCGATGAGCTGTTCCTTGTTAGAAGTCGCGATGACCACTACTCGGTCCTCTGGACGTAGTTCGCTGAGCTCCGCCTTGACTTGGGCGAGAATCTTGTTGCTTGACGGGTCCCCGCCCCAGAAAATGGCATCCGCCTCGTCAAGGAGCAGAATGCACGGGCTCTTCTGTCGAACGAGCCCGAAGAGGTCTTTGACTCGTTTCTCCGGATCCCCCATGTAGTTTGCCCCACTCATCAGCTCGCCGCCCCGGACCTTGATGAAGCCCACATTGTTCTCTGCCGCCGCAATCATGGCCAGTAGCGTCTTGCCTGTACCCGGAGGGCCCATCAGGAAGAAACGAGGGTTCGCCTGGTGACCGAGCTCTGACATTGACGGGTTGAATGCGAGCGCGATATGGTTCAGGATCTTGTTCTTGACGTCATGAAGTTCTCCAAGGTCATCCCGTCTGACCTTAGGCTTCATTACGTACACTGCGTCCACCACTTCTTGCGATTTTTCCTGTTCGGAGTACAGCTTCACATTTCTCGCTGCTAACGAAAAGTCCTGAATCAAGGCCGTGAGTTCGGGCCGGTCAAGACCCAGAGCACCTCTTGATTCTCGCAGCTTCTCGCGGAGTGGAGCCTCCTTCGACTTTCGAACCTCCCGAAATATCTCTTGAATATCGCTCGGTGTGAGGGAGCTTCGGCGCCTGATCGTCACTTCTCTCTCCATGAGATCTAGAAGATCGTCAGCCTTGAGGTTTAGCCAGCCCTCGCGTTTCAGCGAGTCTTGGACGACGGCCAATAGCATCTCGCGAGTCACTCCATCATTGAGGCTGATCTTTGTCAAACGTCTGCGGATGTCCTCGCGGATCTTTTCGTAAGCGTTAGTCGCGACTATGACAATCGTTCGGGATTTGCCTGAGACTATCTTGTCAAGCCAGCGGTTCAACTCGTCCTGGATCCTTGTATCTTCGATCTCGGCACCGGTCTCTCCCCTGACCTTCCTCCCAAAACTCTGGAACTCGTCGATATAGACGACGGAAGGCACGGAACTAGCATAGTCAAGGAATCTGCCCAATTGTCGAGTGCTCTTCCCGTAGAACTCGGAATACACATCAGAGCCTTTGAGTATCACAGGGGTAACCAGTACTCCGCTGCGATATCCCTCCAGGAGCATTTCGCGGAGGGAGACCATCGTCAGGAACGTCTTTCCAGTGCCGCTATCTCCTGCCAAACAGATGGCTTTGGGAAGCTCTTCCCTGCCAAAGTATTTCGTAAGAGTGGGATGACGGAGGACATGGAGACGGAACGAGTCCTGTAGTTGATTGAACTCTTTGTCTCTGCCGATTAGATTGGTAGGGGAGAACTTGTCAGGAGGATATTCCCTGTCGAGTCTCTCTTGGATCTTGCGAAATCTCCTCGGCGACACTCTCGCCTTGCTCCAACGCCCGTAAGACTTGTCGACGGAGCGGAGTGCGATAACAAAGAATCGGCGCAGCCAACGCTGGCGATCCCACCATGGTCTTACGGAGCCGAAGAGGAACTCTGAAAGCTGATCATCGTTCGATGCCATTCTACGTTGTTGTCCCATTTTTCCTAGTCCTCCATGATCGGTTTGAGATCGAAGAACCTGTCCAAGCCTTCCCTCGTCAGGTAGACCACTGTTGCAAAGGCGGCCACAAAGAATAGCGAGAAGAAGTCTACAAGGGAAAAGAGGTTGAGGTTCAGAAAGAACAGGTACTCGGCGACTGTGATAATCAGGACCTCTCCGATCATTATTGCGAGGCTGATTATGAAACCGGTTAGCAGAGTCCTAAACAGAACGTCGGTCCAAAGGTAGATCCGGTTTCCCCTATCAAACGGTGGAAGGTGTCCTTCGAGGCGTCTCCGGTCATCCTCGAATTTGATCCACCGATAGCCTACAAATGCGAATTGAGCCCCGAGGACTGTGTAGAGAATTTTGATCCATAGGGGGAACGCGTTGCCGAATGCGAAGAACCATCCGTACAGAGAAGACCAGGTGACCGGCACCCCGACCCCACTGCTAGGGCTAGTTTGGAACGAGGCGAATATTGTGAGATTAAGCGCCCCGCCGGAAACGTAGTAAGAGGTGTACTGGCTGCTTGAGTTGTTGACTTGCTCATGGATGATGATAGAGGTCGTATAGGCGCCTGAATTCGAGAGCCAAATGTTCACTGTGTACAGCTGTGTAGTGTTTGTCGTTAGCGTGAAGCTCTTCGTTGTGTTCGAGATGCTTGCGGCGCTAAGGTTTCCCCTCACGAATATTGACTGGATCGCAGGCTGACTGGAACTAACCACCAGCTTGTCGCCGGTGTACAAATTCACATTCTCTTGGGGGCTTGTCGTGCTCGAATGAGCGGGGCTAGCGATAGTTGTCATGAGAAGGAACGTGAGGACTACCAGTATCCAAGAGGTTCTTCTCAACCCACCGACCACGTGTTGACCTTGTCCGTATCGTTTCTACGGCCAGCGCATCAAGGCGCAAATGCGAGAGGAGGGTCCGGGATAGACTAAGTTCCCGTAACTGTTGGAGATATGACCGGGTTACTCGCATTCCATCGAGTTTTTTAACCGAAGATCCATTCACAATCAGGCATCGTGATGGCCTAGTGGCAGTCGGCACGTACAAAACCATGTTCCACCGATGGGAGATTCTCCGCGGCTGGATACCTGGAATAGTTTTCACCGCCATCGCGATTGCGATCGAGATTCTCTACTGGAACTATATGACTGCCCGCGGCCTCGCCGACACTACTTACAACATTTCCATCGGGGTCGCACAGTTGCCTCTCTCCATCTCACTCTTCCTCGCGCTTGGAAACGCGATAGTCCTCCTTGCTCTCTGGATGAGCGTGTTCGAGAATACCGCTTTCATCATGGCGGGTCCAGACCGGAAAGTCAGGAGAATACTCTATCCACTGAGAATGATCCGGGCTGCGGCCATGGTTCTTGCACCATTCACCATCGTACTCTTTGTGCCCTACATCATAGAGTCAAGTTGGTACATCGGCTGGATCTCAGGACTATCAACCGCGATCCCATCGCTGCAACAAAGCGCAGTTAACTTCTACAACTGGGCCTTTGACGTTTCCCAAACAGACCCATCCTACAGGTTTGTTGGTTCTCAGCTTTCTGCAGCCCTCGCCTCTACTGTAGTGGCTGGGCTCCAGATATGGAGGGTTAAAGGGACCCGGAACATGATGCTTCTCCTGAGAAGGAGAAAGTAGCTATAGAGAAAGTAGAATCTCTGCTATCTTGCTGAGCGCGCTCAGCGAGTCGTCTTCCCTTGCTACATGTCCAGCTCCGGGAGGAAGGTTTTTGGTACCTCTTCCGTATGCAACGACCCTCGTCTTCGAGCCTGAACTGTCCAGTCGCGACTTGGCGTCCATCAAACCCTGGGCCGCGATACTGGTCACTAGTGGAACCGCCAAGACATCCGGCTTGGCGCTAGAAATCCTTCTTACCAGATCTTCGGGCGAGAGTTCTTCTCCACCATCAACCGCGGACATTCCGCCGATTTCCAGCATCGCAAGGAGAAGTGTCTTGTCGAACGAGTGCGGGTCTCCTTTGAGCGAAGTGACCATTACCCTTCCAGAGATTCGCTTTTGCTCCAGCCAGATTCTTGGCCTGATCGCATCTAGCGCTTTCTCGGCAGCACGTACGCATCCAGCAACTTGGTCCGGAGTGTATCTCTCGACCTCATGAAGATCAGCAACTATGTTCATCGTCTCGGAGATAGTGTCGACTACGTCGTTCGTTTCCGTCCGTCCGTGCGCAAGTTCTTTTGCAATTCTGGCAGCGTCGACCTCGTCGCCTTTGAGAATGACCTCCGTGAGCCGCTTCGTCCGCTCGTCTGTGCTGGATGGGTTGTTAGTAGTCATAGAAGCCCTTCCCGTTCTTTCGTCCGAGTCTGCCCTCCTTCACCATCTTCTCGAGGAGGGGGGCCGGTTTGAAACATCCACCGTATTCTGCTTCCAGTACTTTGAGCGTTTGGTAGACCA
>JAJPJY010000177.1 GCA_021323995.1 bacterium
ACCCGCATTTCGAAAGACTTCCCTAATCATCCTGACTCGCTTTGTCAGATTTCCGGAAAATTCTCCTATGTAGGTCAACCCTTTTCCAGCGTGGGCGACTGTCCCAAGGCCCGTCATGAGAGCTCCCTCCGTAGTCGTCCCAGCAAGAACGCGGCGTCTCGGAAGATATCGACATAGGGTTTCAATATTTCCAAGTCCATTCTGCAAGCTCAAAACAAGAGTCCACTCGTCCATCGTTTCCCGAAGTTGCCGAGCCACATTCCCCGTGTCAAAGGCCTTAACGGTTACAAGAACTAGATCGGGATGATAGTTGTATTCTAGCGTTCGGCTTGCCTTGATACGCGCTTTGATAGTCTTTCCGGAGATTCCCGTCAGAGCTACTCCTCTCCTTCGGATAGTGGCAACTGTTCGAGGGTTATGGTTCACTAACAGAACGTTCTGACCAGACTCGTGTAGGCGTATTCCGAAGAGGGAGCCGATCGCGCCAGCTCCGAGGATGGCGATTCGCATCCATTAGGGCTTCCGCAAAGGATTGGCCTTCGGACTCTTATCGTTCTCCATCCTGAAGACATTCTGTTCTTGAGGGAACTGCCCGGTTCGAACTTCCCTAGTGTATTTGTTCAGTGCTTCTTTGATTACTCCAGCAGCATCGGCGTAGGCTTTTGCGAACTTTGGTTTGAATTTGGGATAGAGTCCAATTATGTCGTGCAAAACCAGAACCTGTCCATCGCAGAATCTCCCGGATCCGATTCCGATGGTTGGAATGGAGACCTTGTCAGTAATCATTCGAGCGGCCTCTTCTGTAACCATTTCCAATACGATCCCGAACGCCCCGGCCTTCTCAAGTGCTAAGGCATCTTCAACAAGTCTTGCAGCGGAATCCGTGTCCTTTCCCTGAATCCGGTACCCCCCGTGTAGAGTTGCTGTTTGAGGAGTCACTCCAATATGGCCCATGACGGGGATGTCCGCTCGAGCGATCGCGGTGACGATCTGCGTCTCCTCTCTTCCACCTTCAACTTTGACAGCCTCCATTCTCCCCTCTTTCACGAATCGTCCTGCGTTTCTCACTGCTTCTTCTGGGGAGACTTGGAAGCTCATGAATGGCATGTCGCCTACCAGCAGAGGGTGCGTTGCGCCTCTTCTTACTGCCCTGCAAACTGGCAGAAGTTCATCCATGGTGACCGGAATTGTTGTGTCGTACCCTAAGACGACCATTCCGTAAGAGTCGCCGACCAATATGGAATCTACGCCTGCTTCGTCCGCTATCGATGCACTTGGGTAATCATACGATGTTACCATCACTATTTTCTCACCTTGAGCCTTCATCTGTTTCAAGGCAGCGACTGACACTTTTCTCTGTTCGGTTGACTCTGACGCCTTCAATCTGTTGCCCATCCCCTGAGATAACCGATCATCTCCTGGATCGTAATTGCAAGGTTTTCTTCATTGTCGAAATTCTCAATAATCGTTACCAGTTTGCGCCGCGGAAGGCTCCTCACTCTGGTGGCGGCCTTGATCAAGCCGGGAACCGCTCTAACGACATTGTCGACCAGTGTGATCGTAGCTGCCTGGGAGGTGCGTGAAAGAGGGTTAAGGTCGATCGCAATCACTCTCTTTCCCGCCCGTTCAAGTGCTTCTGCTCGATCTCCATCCTCTAGTGGAATCAGAACCGTGTCTGCTCTTCCGATTCCTCGGGGGTCAGCTTCTCTTCGCGGGCTTGCAATTCCCCAAATAGTCATTTTGGCCCCTTCTCTAGTTCCCAGAATCTCTCTCGCGCCGAGCCGTTTGAGGTATTGCGCAATAACATGTTCACGTTGCCTCGTACGATGAAAGAGGTTGACTTCGATTGGAGCGGAGAGCATGTGGGACAATCTGATAATCTCCCTCCCTACGAGAGCGGCAGTGTTTCCGTTGACCGATAGTACAGGGTATTCTGCTGTAAGTAGAAGGGCTGTTGCAGCTAGTGTCGCCTTTGATGCGGCAAACGTTGTCTTCTCGCCGAGCAGATAGTCGAAGGCCTCTGCTCTACCGTGAGCAATCAACCCTTCGGGGACCATGATTCCATCTTTCACGGCGTTCGCCAATCTCTCGCGAATTGAGAGTGAGAGGAATCTGGGATGGGCTTTACTGATGTTCATAGTAAGTGCGCTCCGGATCTGGCGATGTCAGAAACGGTAGGGGTTAGGCCTTCCTTTTGAAGGATGTCAGCGATCTCTCCTGCATCATCAACCGGAACCATGCAGAAGAGAGATTCACCCAACATCACCATGCTAGACCTGAACCCGATGGATTCTACACGATCGATGACTCGGCTGAGCCTGTGAGACATTAGACTCAAACAGTCAGCAAACATGCGCGAGAGTTCCATGAAACTAGTCTGTAAATGCCCGACGTCGAACCTTTCAATTAGTTCCGTCCCACACGTGTTGACTCGCTTCTTGAGGAGATCGTTCCTCAAGATTCTGCTTGTTGCGATGGGTCCGAAGGTTGCCGTGACGAGTTGTAGCGTTTTCGGGACGGGGAGGCTGGTTATCTTGCCCACGCCGGGAGCCCCTGGCGATGTTCTGAGACCAAGACCGCCAGAGAAGACTGATGTCACTGTTCCCAGCCCTGTCTTGCACGCTATCTCCGAGATGTGCGCTATCTGTGCGGCCTCAAGTTTGTTGAGGGATTGACCAATCGCTTCGTTTAGTGCGAGTGAGAGACCGAGGGCACCCGCTCCGCTAGTTCCATAGCCACATCCAGTGGGAAGCAGGCTAGTATGGGTAATCTCAACATTCCATTGTCTTCGACTGAGTCTCAGGTACTTTCGTGTCACGTAAAACGAGACTGATTTATTGGACAACAGTCGGCCGTTGAAGCTTGCGGACACTGTCGACTTTCGAGATTGCCTTACGATGACTCGCGTAGTGACTCCGGTCCTCAGGGCCACACTTGCCCCTGTTGACCCTGCTCGGAGCGGATCCCTAGGATCGGTATGGATTCGGAAGAACCCAGTTATGTTGCAGGGGGAGAAAGCAGAAGCTGTTTTCATTGTACCGTTTTGACGATGTAAGCACTCACTTGGGGGGAATTGCCCTATTCCCAGTTATTCTCAGTGTAGCTCTATAGAATGAGGAGAACGAACTAGTTCAACCAGGACTTCGGCACATTATGACCTTTTTCCGTACATACGGTAACTTCTCCAAAAGCCCGGTTTGCAAGCTGAAGCAGCAAGTAGCGGCCGGTAAGATTGACTGAAACACAGCAATAATCTCAAGTTGCTCGCGTTATCGGAAAACATGATGCTGACCAGTTAAGCGACGAGTATCCCAGTGAGCCTGCGAAGCAGTTAACTAAGAAAAGCTGACTACATGTAGGACTGAAACAGTTCGATCGTTGAAAATCAGCATGGACAGTTTGTTTGAAGAGGAGCCTAAGGCTCATTGTCCGGACTGCAAACAGTCCCTGACCTTTGTCCGGACGAAAACGCATGAGAAAAGATGGTACTGTTACGGCTGCGAGAAATATCTAGACCATCTTCCGGAAATTCCTCAACTCAAAGACAATCATGCTCGACTAGACGCACTTACAGGTCTACAAGTTGTTGACTCGCACGGAATCTTGGTGGGTCGGGTCCGCAAGGCGGTTCCGACAGACACTGGCGACATCAAGTCACTATTGCTGTCGGTCGATAAGGAACAATTCAAGACGTTGCTCGACGATAGAGACCTGGCCCGGGAATTCGAAGTCTCGCACGAAAAGATAGCTACCGTCGGAGACATTGTTATTCTGGCTGATGTCTTCTCGCCGAGTTCACTAGCCCCTCCGAAACCGCCTGAAACCACCGTGGCGCGCGGGTCGGGATGGTGCCGAAAATGCGGGGCTCAACTTCTCAGCGGTGCAAAACACTGTATAAAGTGCGGTGCTCTGCTCGACTCGACCGTTTGCGCTTCTTGCGGGTCGACCAATCCGATCGAAGCGATGTTCTGCAAAAACTGCGGCAACAAACTTTCGTGAAGTTGATCGGCGGTGCGGGTTCTAGAGAATAGGGGTGCTATTCTGCGAGAGCTTTCCCGGGAAGAAATTGAATCACTATGAGACCGAGCAAAGCGGCGGTAGCGAGGACAGCTTCCCAACTCAGTACTAATCCACCATAAGGGAAGATCGAACTTACCCAGATTCGCATGCTGAGGTTTGAATGATATTCATCGGCCAGACCAGAGTATAGCGAGAGCATTATGCAGCTTTGGATGAAAGCGATCAGCCCGAGTTTGAGGTCATTTGATGAGAGAATTCCAGCCCGCGGTTCTCCATAGCCTTGCAACGACTCTCTGATGGATAGAATTGCATCATTCGATGTCCGCATCTCCGTATCTAATGGTGAGTTGTTGCGATGAGGGGATCTTAAGGCGTAGTAGGTCTCGCAGACTCCGGCTCCGCTGATAACGAAGACGAGCCCAATAGACGCATAGGTTATTGACGCGTAAGAACTGATTTCCGAAGCTCCAAACAAATACGGGTACCTTGAGTCTAGGGCTACTGTTGTCCAAAGGGCGATCCCTACAAGGATACCGGCTATTCCGATCCGTAATCGGGCGTCCCGCTGCTCCCGGTCGGGCGTGAAGATGGCGTCCACCCCCTTCCGGCCAAGCCTCTTCCCCGAAGCGCGCATGACAAGATTCAATTTTGCTCGTGTTCTGGTAAAGGCTATAACACTATTTTCGTCGCAAGTCCTCCAATATTCGGCTGTATTGCTGTTGAAAGGACTGATTCTCGCGGGGGGGTACGCTACTAGACTCCGTCCACTCAGCTGTACAAAGCCCAAGTTACTTTTTCCTCTTGTCGGTACTCCTCTCATCGAACGCATGATTGAGTGGTTGGGCAGAGGAAACGTGAAGGAGGTCATTCTCGCAGTGAATCATCTCTCGGACAAACTTCGAATGGAAGTGGGTTCAAAGAAATCGGGGAGCGGCGTGTTTTTGTCAGTTGAAGAGACTCCGCTGGGAACCGGTGGACCTTTGCGGCTAGCGGACAAGTTGCTGGCGGGCGAGAATCCCGTTGTCGTCGTGAACGGAGATGTTGCAGCCGATATCGACCTGGAGAGTCTTACGAGGACGCACGAAATGAGTGGTGCTGATGCATCGATGACTGTGTTCTCAGTAAGAGATACGAGACCGTTTGGTCTAGTCACTCTAGACTCGGATGATCGGATCGTGGGCTTCGAGGAGAAGTCGCCCTTGAATAGGGGTCCTGGATGGATAAATGCGGGAGTCTACATTTTGAATCAGAACGTCATTGAAATGATTCCCAAAGGGCGAGCAGTAAGTCTTGAGAGAGAAATCTTCCCGGTTCTCGCCAAGCGGGGGAAGCTGAAAGGATGGAAACACTCAGGTTTCTGGTACGATATCGGAAAAGTCCAGGATTACGTAACGGCAAACATGGAACTGCTCGCACGACCTGGTTATCTCCCCGGAAGGTCGGGTGGACTGGCCCCGATTTCGTCCATCGAACAACCTATCTATCTTGGCGACGGTTGTCTAGTGGGGAAGGATTCGAAGATAGGCCCCCGAGCAATTCTGTCGGCGGGAGTCAAGGTGAAAAGAGGCGCCAAGATCCATGACAGCATAGTGTTTGAGGAATCGGTCCTTGGCGAAAACAGTCTGGTTGAAGGCTCGGTGATCGGAGAAGCGACAACAATAGGTAAGAACGCCGTTGTTGGGAGCGGGTCTATCATAGCTGGCGAAGTTACTGTCCCCGATGGAATGACTTTGAAACCGGGATCGATCGTTCTGAACTAGAACGCTGTCAAGAGAACAAAAGGATGCCAACGACTTCCCGCCTCTTCGGAACGAATGGCATAAGAGGAGTGGTGGGACACACAATCGACTCCGACTTCGCATACAACATAGGGTCGAGCGTCGCTACGCTCTTCCAGAGTGCACCGGTGCTGATTGGCCGCGATGGAAGAACGTCGAGCCCTATGCTTACCGAAGGAGTCGTGACGGGAGTGCTTGCGCACGGTAATAATGTCATAGACTGCGGAATGATCACAACACCTGGCCTACAGTTTCTAGTCAAACACTCCTTGGGCAAAGCGGGAGTAATGATTACTGCCAGCCATAATCCTCCGGAGTACAACGGGTTCAAAGTTGTAGACACGGACGGAATCGAGATTGCGCGCCATGACGAAGTCAAGGTTGAGCGGTGGTTTGCTAGGAAATCTTGGCGTCTCGGCAAGACCCCCGGGCAGCGAACATATCCGCCCGAAGCAGTCGAACCGTACCTGTCAAGTCTGCACACTCTCGTTTCCTCGAAGAAGATTCCTCCCCGATTCACGGTCGTTGTCGATGTAGGCAACGGTGTTGCAGCCCTGACCACGCCAGTTCTTCTGCGAAGAATCGGCTGCAGAGTCATCACGATCAACGACAACATCGATGGAACATTTCCAGGCCGGACTTCAGAGCCTAGACCCGAGAATCTGGGTCCGCTGGCCGTGGCGGTCAAGCAAGAGAGGGCCGCGTTCGGTGTCGCTCATGATGGAGACGGCGACCGGGCCATTTTCGTGGATGAGACCGGCGTGGTTCATTCCGGGGACAAGAGCCTCACGCTGGTCGAAGATGAGGTGTTGAAGAAGAAGCCGGGAAGTAAGGTCGTTACTCCTGTGAATTCGTCAATGTCTGTTGCTGAAGTGGCGAAGAAGAGAAAGGGGAAGTTGATCCTGACTCCCGTGGGCAGTATCAACGTGGCCCGGACGATGGTTCGGGAGAGTGCGGTTCTGGGGGGAGAGGAGAATGGTGGAATCTTCTATGCTCCACACCAGCCAGTCCGAGATGGAGCAATGGCTACTGTTCTCGTACTGAACTGTATCCTTGACAATGGCCTTTCTCTCTCTAAACTGATGGCTCGTCTACCGAGCTTCTTCATGGTGAAGGAGAAGCGCGCCTGTCCCGACGAGAGGAAGGCTGATGTGATGAAGAGGCTCCGTCAACGGCTCGGGAGCATGGTCACAAACACAATGGACGGGGTCCGAGTGGACTTAGAGAATCGCGGCTGGTTCCTAGTCCGAGCGAGCGGAACTGAGCCGCTCATCCGGATCTATGTGGAGGGGAAGACCGAGAATCACGTGAAACAGTTGATGGACGAGTTTAGGCCCGTCTTCGACAAGACTATAGGTGCATGATAAGTGATTCCGCGGAGCAGTCATATGTTGTGGGAATAGTTTTGTTTTCAATCAGTCCAAGCGTGATCCCTATCGTCGGTGGGGCCCTTTCACGCTTAGGAAACGGGCTAACGTAGGTAGTATTGGGCCCTTCCCTCGGGATTACAAAGGGGGGTCTTGTTCCGAGCGAATTCTAGACGTTGACAACTATCCCGAAAAACCACTTTTGTGTCGCGAGACAACGAGCTCTGGGAAATTTAGAGGTAAGGCCGGCCAGTTGAAACCATATTGGGCTTATTCTCCAAGTCAGGGTGAAGTATCGCCTAGTAAGGCGTTTTGAAGATCGAGCGGGTCAGCATCCCGGTGAGCGTGAAAGATACAGCTTGGTCAAAACGTGTGCTTGGATTTGCGATCCGGGCTTGCTCTGGCGGAATTGCGATCAGGTTTCGTTTTTTTTCGTTTTTTTCGCCGGTTTCAATTTTACGTTCAAAACGATGCTGGATAGCTAGTTGTCACCAGTCTTCCATGTTTTTCTGACTATTCGAGAAATGACTGTGATAGGATCCTCCATTCGACGCAACAGTTCGGTGCCTCGCCTCTGCTGTTTCTCCCTCTTTTCTTGGGACACAAGCGTCCTGGCGGTAGTTTGAGCGATGCTTCTCGGCGAGAGAATGGTCTGGACTAGACCCTGTTTCTCAAGGTACTTGATGTAGAGAGGTTTGTCACCTGGGAAACACGAGATCGCTGGGCGGCCCAGCAGAGCTGACTCGACAGTCATGGTTCCTCCAGAGCCGATGAAGAGGGTCGAATAGTATAGGAGACTGGTCGAGTCTACAATATGATCGACGACGCGGATCCTGTTTCCAAAACGTTTTCGTAGAACCGGTGCCTGGCGTCCGTATCTTGTTGACACGACGATTTGAACGTCGAGTTTGAGCCTGAGAATTTCAGAGACTACCGGACCGATCACGGGCGCCTCGTCACTAGCTCTTCCCTCTAGGTACGAAGCGAACGATTCCTCCGTTCGCAGTACGATAATCGGCTGGTCGCGTGTGAGGGATAGTTGTCTCAGAACGCCCGGATTCGGTCTGTGACGCTTCAGCCAAGCAGCAGCATCTAGTGCTCTATAAGAGACAATACCGTCCGGTCGTGCTCCGAATGCGAGCCAGACACTTCTTGGAAATATCCAAGGTGAACAGACGTAACGGGAGAGAGGAATGCTTAGACGAGCGACGCGCCAGGAGTGCGGGGAATCATTCGCGGAAACATGGGGAATCCCCAATCCGAAAGCAACTCGTGCCGCCTCTGGGGACGAGAATGAAATCGCTGTGTCCGGCTGCCAACTTTGAATCGTCTGGGCCAGCTTCACAACTCTTCGCCCGCTCGCCAACAATTTACCGAGTCTAGAGGCTCCACCATGCTCACCGATGACCCGAAAAGGAAGCTCCCGAAGCCGAAGTGTCTCTACTGCTTCCCTGTAGGTTCTTGTCGTTATGAGAAGATCATGTCCGTCCCGAGATAGCTCTCGATAGAGCGGCTCGAAGAAGAGCGCATGCTTCGGCGTCAGACTATCGATCCAGACTCTCATTTGTGAACCGCCCCTGTCATTTTCCACGAACAATTGCTAGAGTAGATAAGAGATAGAAGACAGTCTAAAATCGGAAACATTGTCTGAGGCTCGTTGGGACATTCATGGTCAGCACTGACAAACCTTGCGCCACACACAGGCAACACAATCACCCGACACACACGAATCTTTCAACGGAAATGGCGCAATCGGTTAAGCTAAGTACGAGCTACTCCACGAGTCCCTACTGGAATTCGTTGAGCTCAACTGATCGAGGCTATGCAAGAAACTCACTCCGTCGCGATTGTCGGCGACAATCCGGAAGCGCTTCTTCTCTCAGTTCTCTACGCTGAGGCAGGACTTCCAAACTATCTTGCAGGACCCTTCGCAGAAGACGGCAGATCCCATAC
>JAJPJY010000098.1 GCA_021323995.1 bacterium
CTCGGAATCGGAAACAAGGTCGTCAGGATGACCCCGATCGGAGTCGCTAAGGGATGACTTCTCTAAATCCTAAGACTTCTTCATCTTCTTGTACTTCGCGATGAGACGCGTCGGGGTAGGATCGACCCGCCTTAGAAGGGCCAAATAGACAGAGACATAGTCAAGCATTAGGATTGGGCAAAGCAGACGAGAAAGAACTCCCTGACTCGACACCCTGACCTGAATAGGATTCGTTGAAGACGCAGAGCCTATTGTTGATCGGAACGCTTCAAAAATCGAACGTTCGAATGACGACTCTTCTGCATCTCGAATTATGACCGGAAGCGAACGAGCAGGCGGACTACCCCACGCTTCGATTTCATTATGACACGACTCCGGCAACGCCTCGTATTTCGCGACCTGCTTACTGTTCTCAGCAAGCTGATTCTTGAACCTGCGAGCCACTGAAGACATTCTTTGCAGCGAGTACAAGACCAGGAAGTGTCCTAGTAGGTTATGGGCAAGTCGTTTCGCTGGATTCCTTTCCAATTCAATCTGAACCCTGCATCGGTTCGTAAGGGGCATCAGTTCTCGCCAAGCCTGCTCGAATCCGCGAGCTGTTGATCTAATCGCCTCTAGTGTCTCGAGAGCGGTACTAGTGGCGACAATGAGCTGGGTCAATGCAGCGCGAGGGGCAATCGCAGGTTCTACCTTCACGAATGGTACGTGAAATTGGGTACAGAGTTCGGCGAGTTTCCCCCCTGTCCCAATGCCAATGAGCTGGGCCCGCCGAGCCCTCGCTTCCCTGAAACCTTGCAAGGTCTCCAACGTTTCTCCAGAGTAGCTGATCGCAATAAACAAGGTTCCAGAATTTACAAAGCCGGGCAAGCCGGGTTCGCGGTGAACAAAAGCTGGAACGCTCAGATCCTTACGCACCCAATCGAGCACCACGTCTCCGGCACTGGCAGATCCACCCATTCCCATGACAACCAGACTCCGAAACCGTCGTTTTCCTTCCCCCAGCTCGAACGCGCTCTGACGCTTTCTGCTCCGGAGAGGGTCGGGGAAGTGGTTCAAGGCCTCTGCCATGCCGGAAGGATCAAGTGAAGATATGAGATCCAAATCGTCAAGATCAGTTTTCATATTTAGAGCCCGTCTGAGTGCTTCTTCACTAGCCGCTAAGTATCTTATGTCTCATCGTAAAGCTGAACACCATGCTGGACGCTCCCAAGAGACATCAACAGTTTTCAGTCGCGCTCCCAGCATCATTTACAAAAGATGTTCCGCACCTGCGAGAGAAGACCAGCCGGGCTGGAATGGTAGCGAGGGCCCTAGCGATCTTTCGAGTAGATCGCGCGCTCATCTACAACGACAAGCAGGATGAAACTTCAAAGAGAGAAGGACGACTATTCCAGAAACTCCTAGCCTATCAGGAAACCCCTCAGTATATGAGACGAAAAATCTTCCCTCAAGATCCAGATCTCCAATTCGCCGGCATCCTCCCACCACTTCGCCTCCCCAGCCATCCCGGCATCGAAAAACCGAGACCTGGGCTTATTCGCGACGCTCTAGTACTTCAATCCGGTCCCATTTCTAAAGTCGATGCGGGTCTAAGCAGTCTCGTCACGATTCCGTCAAAGTTGAACCTATCCGACCGAGTTACAATCCGACTTAACCAAACGAAACCGCAGCTCGAAGGAGAAGTCTTGGATCCAAGCCGGTTACCTATATATTGGAGGTTTAGCGTCACTCGCAGAGATTCAACACTAGGCCGACTGATAAAGGGAGAAAAAGGCGACTTGACCATTTCAACCTCGAGAAGAGGCAGGGACGTACGAGAGATAAGGGAAGACTTGAGACTGGAGTGGCAATCTTCCAAGAAGACGTTAGTCCTCTTCGGATCCCCAGACCAAGGTGTGCCGGAGATTCTCGGCATGGAAGGCATCGACCACGACAAGGTCTGCGACTTCAATGTCAACACTGTTCCCAAACAGGGCGTGGAGACTGTCCGGACTGAAGAGGCACTCTTTGCGACTCTATCGGTATTGAATCTGCTTGGGGAGAAATAAATGGGTCATAGGAAATATAGTGCCCCGAGACGGGGCTCGCTTGCATATCTCCCACGAGGTCGCGCAAGCCACTGGACGCCCAGAATCCGATATTGGCCGAATTACGAAGGCGCTCCTCGTCTTCTAGGGTTCGCCGGGTTCAAGGCCGGAACGACCCACGTAACGGTAGTGGACAACCGTCAGGGTTCTCTGAATTATGGAAAGGAAGTTACCTTTCCCGTCACGGTTGTCGAAACTCCCCCTCTCAAGGTCGCTGCTCTACGTTTCTACGAGATGCGGGACAAGGGACTTCGAACCATCGGTGAAGTCTGGTCGAACGATCAAGACAAGGAACTCCAGCGCATCATCAAAACGCCGGAAAAATTCGACGACACCAAAGGTTGGGAAAAGATAGACACGGCGAAGGAGAAGTTGGTTGAGATCCGAGCTGTCGTAGCAAGTAGACCTCGTAGCACTACCATCGGTAGAAAGACTCCGGATCTGTTTGAGGTAAAAATTGACGGAGGGACAGCACAAGATCAGCTAGAGTTTGGGAAAAGGATTCTGGGTAAGGATGTGAAAATTTCCGAGGTCTTCAAAGAAGGAGGAGAGGTTGACGTAATTTCCATTACTAAGGGAAAAGGAATCCAAGGCCCCGTCAAAAGATGGGGGATCAAGAAGCTCAAGCACAAGTCAAGAAAAACAGTCCGAGGAGTGGGCTCAATCGGGCCATGGCATCCGCACTACGTAATGTATTCTGTCCCCCGAGCGGGACAAATGGGATTCGCCCAGAGAACCGAATACAACAAGCAGATTCTCAAACTGGGCGACAACGGGACCGACGTAACCCCCAAAGGAGGATTTCTACGATATGGACTAATCAAAACGGAATACGCGGTTATTCGCGGGACTATTCCGGGGCCTGCCAGAAGGCTCGTGGCACTGAGGTATCCGTCCAGGGGATCTCCTGCTGGAGAAGCTCCCAAGCTCGAACAATTGGACCTCTCGTCGAAACAAGGAGTTTAGTGAATCTTGTCAGGCGAACAGACCCGGATGGCTCAAGTCTTGAGTCTTGACGGTAAGCCCGCATCAGAGGTTCCGTTGCCTAACGTCTTTGGCACCCGACTAAGGCTCGACGTGATTCGCAAAGCTTCCTTGGCAGAGCAGTCCCACCGCTTTCAGCCTCAAGGAAGAAACCATATGGCCGGAAAACGAACGACCGCAGAATCATTCGGAGTGGGTAGAGGAATCTCACGAGTCCCACGAATAGGCGGACATGGACCCTTGTCAGGCACCGCCGCGTTCGCCCCAGGAACCATGGGAGGAAGAAGCGCCTTTCCACCTGTTACTGGCAAGAAACTTGTTAAGGAAATCAATAGGAAAGAGAGGAGACTAGCGTTAAAGTCTGCAATCGCGGCGACCGGATCTGACGAGATTGTGCGAAAGCGGGGGCACAAGTTCGACTCAGAAAGACGATTGCCATTAATAGTCAGTGACGAGGTCGAGAAACTCTCAAAGTCATCAGAGGCCAAGAGCTTCCTAACCTCGGTGGGAGTTTGGGACGATATTGTAAGAGTCAGGAAGAGTAAGAGGATCAAAGCAGGTCACAGAGTTCATGCTGTCGGACCTCTGCTCGTTGTAGGGGATGACAAGACAGCGGGGAAGGCTCTAAGAAACTTTGAAGGATTCCACGTTGTGAAGGCGGATGACCTAAGCGTCGAGATGCTGGCACCGGGCACACACCCCGGGAGGCTGACGATCTACAGCGAATCCGCTGTCAAGAAGATAGCGGAGAAGAACAAGTGAAGGAAAATGGCTAGGTTACAAAATGAGCTGGTCGTCATTTATCCGATGATGTCCGAGGACACAGTCAAACTGATCGAAGCCGAGAACAAGATCACCTTCATCGTTAACAACAAAGCAACTAAACACGATGTAAAGCGAGCAATCGAAAATCTATACGAGGTCAAAGTGTCCCGAGTGTTCACTCTAACGACCCCCGAAGGCAAGAAGAAGGCATACGTCAAACTGAGTCCAGAGTCGAAAGCGTCAGATCTTGCGGTGAAACTGGGAATCCTGTAGGATCGGTACTGTAACATGGGCAAGAACATACTGGTACAGAGGCGAGGAAGAGGCTACTTCATCTTCCGAGCACCGACTCATCGCAGACTCCATCCAACCGGATATAATTCTGTCAACGGACATTCCCAAGGATTCGTCAGAGACTTGCTTCATGAAGTAGCTCGAGGCGCTCCTCTTGCGAGACTCTCTGTAGGAGGTAGCGACGACGTCTACGTCCCTGCCCCTGAAGGAATGTTTGAGGGACAAAGGATCGAAATTGGCAGCGAAGTGCCTGCTGAGACCGGGAATATCAAGTCGCTCGGTAGGATTCCAGAAGGGACAATGATCTGCAACATTGAACTCCGTCCAGGTGATGGTGGAACGATGGCTCGATCTTCTGGCACGTATGCAATGGTTGTCGCTCACACTCCGGCTGGAACAGAACTGCGGATGCCCTCCGGGAAGACCCTTCACCTGAACGACAAATGTCGGGCAATGATCGGAGTAGTTGCAGGGGCTGGCAGAACTGAGAAACCATTCCTCAAGGCTGGTCCAAAGTGGCACCTGCAAAGGTCTCGGGGCCGCAAATGGCCAGTAGTCAAAGGACAGGCAATGATTGCAGCATCTCACCCACACGGCGGGGGAAGACACAAACACGCGGGCAAACCAACAACGGTGGGCCGATGGACTTCTCCAGGCAGAAAAGTGGGCAATATCGCAGCGCGCCAGACAGGAAGAGCGAAACGTCGCTCTGCCCGCTAGTCTCGGAAACAGTTTATTATGCGCGTCACGGAAGCATGAGTGCGAGAATTCGAGGGAACAACTATGCCTAGACAGTTCACTTATCGGGGCCACTCGGTTGACGAGTTACGCTCCATGTCTATGGATGAGTTCATCAAGCTCTTACCCGCCCGACAGCGACGATCCCTCGTCAAAGGTCTAACGAACGAGCAACGGACGCTAATGGAGCACGTGCGGCGTGCTAGAAAGGAAAACGGTGTAAAGCCTTCTCCGGTCAAGACACACTGTAGAGACATGATTGTGATCCCTGAGATGCTTGGCCTGACACTCCAGCTCCACGCTGGGAAAGAGTATGTTGCTATCGAAATAAAACCTGAGATGGTTGGACACTACATCGGAGAGTTTGCTATTACTAACCAGAAGGTAGTCCACGGTACCCCTGGAATAGGCGCTTCACGTTCGAGCATGTACGTACCCCTGAAGTAGAAGGGCTCGAGTCTCCAGACATAAACGAATTGACAGCAGCTCAATCGTCCCAGTAAGTTTCTAGTCAATTTTCGTAAGGAACAATGGACTATCGAGGGCATGACTCAGTTCTATGTGGAAACGCAGCCTGCGCCCCGACCCAGCCCTCTGGGAAGAGAATTTGTTATTACGATCGTCAACGCCCGCCTCTTTCGGGCGAGCGTGAAACACCCGCCTCGAGAGAGCCGGGCTAAGAGAAGACATAGTCTTCACAGTGAGGCCTTGGTGTTAGTGTCGCGGGCGACAAGGACGCCTACCGGAAGGTAAGCGTCCAATGCGAAACTCGCCCGAACCGATGTTTAACCAACCAATTTCTTGCCACAGGCTTTTAGCAGAGGCTCGAAAGCGATAGACGCTGGGAGGTCGGATTGGACCTAGACAAGAGGGAGGTACTTGTTGCTAGAGGAACAGTGGAGATCATTCAGTTGTCAGAACTGGAGCGGCTCTTGGAAGAGAAGGAGAAGCCCCGAGGCTATTGGGGTTTCGAGTGCTCCGGAATGTAGGAGAATAACCTACACGGAATGATGCACATCGGCCAAGGGCTGGTTTGCGGCAACAAGATACAAGACATGATCGATGCAGGGTTCCATTTCACGATCTTTCTTGCTGACTACCACTCCATGATCAACAACAAGTATGGAGGGGACATGGACAAGATCAGAGCGACAGGCGATTACTTTCAGCACTGTTTCACCGCCCTCGGGATTCCGAGAGAGAGAGTCGAGTACGTTTGGGCGTCTGACTTGGCGGGTAAGAAGGAATACTGGGAGAGAGTTCTTCGGGTCGGGAGGACAGTTTCTACTCAGCGAGTGTTGAGAGCGATTCCGATCATGGGGCGCGACATGAGGTCAAAGGAGACGGAGGCGGCGGCCATTTTTTATCCGTGTATGCAGGCTGCGGATATTTTTGAGATGGGGTTGGATGTTGCTTGTGCTGGGATTGATCAGCGGAAGGCGCATATTCTTGCTCGTGAATCGGGTGAGAAGCTTGGCTGGGGGAAGCCGGTTAGTCTTCACACTCCGATATTGATGGGTCTTCACGGTGTCCCCGACGCGTTGGTGGGTAGTTTCGATGAGGATCCGAAGCTGAACCAGGTGATAGCTGCTAAGATGTCGAAGAGCAAACCGGAGGATAATATTCTGATTCATGATGAGCCGGATGTTATTGAACGGAAGATTCAGAAGGCGTTCTGTCCGGCCGGGGTTGTGGAGGGGAATCCTATCCTGGAGTACTTCCGGATACTTGTCTTCAGAGATGGTGAACGGGTCGAGCTGAAGCGTGATCCGAGATTTGGGGGAGATGTGCAGTTTGAAAACTATGGCCAGCTCGAAAAGTCGTTCAGCTCTGGCGAGATTCATCCGAAAGACTTGAAGACGAACATTGCGCGGATTCTCTCTGAGAGACTATCGCCGGTCCGGGAGTATTTTGGAAAACATCCGCAGCCGCTTGAAACGATGCGTCGTCTCGGGTCGGGCTGAGAGAAAGTGTCAGGCTACTCTCACGCGAGAGGCTGCTCGAGTCCGGAATCCGAGGGCCGAATATTACGCGTGGAAGATGGAAGAGACGGAGAAACTCTTCGACGAACTACGAAACATGTCGAAATCTGGAACACCAATCATCGTTGAGGGACGTAGAGATGAGGCTGCGCTGCGCAGACTTGATGTTCCTGGAACAATATACTGTCTAAAGTCCAGAGGCGAATCCCGTCACGATTTTCTTGATCACCTGGATGGGGCGACTGAAGCTATTGTGTTGACCGATTTCGATCGTGAGGGAAAGAAGCTGGAGACGTGGCTTTACAAAGAACTGTCCCAGCGAGGAGTGAAGAGTGATCTTAAACTCTGGAGTAGAATCAGATCCCTTGCCCGGACCGAAGTGAGATCTGTTGAAGAACTTCCGTCTTTCATGAGAGCACTTCAACATAGGGCACTGGGAAGAAGACCGTTAGTCGCAAAGGTTCCTCGAAGACAGTAGACTAGCAATGTTCTTGGCCGGGTATGGACTGTGAAAGACTATGCCTGTGCTTATTTTCGTTCGGCGAGGGATCGGTCTAGTTCTTGCCGTTCTTCACGCGATGTGTCTTCGACTGTTTTCCGTTGGTGGTGAAGTAGCTTCGAAGCACTTGTTCGAAGAATATTGAGAGTCCGCCGACTCGTCCGTGGTAGATGCGCTGTACTTCGTCTCTGACTAGATCCTCGGCTTGGTCGCTTAGGGATATCATTAGTTTGCCCAATATTTTTAGCCGGTTTTGTATGGTTTCGGGAATAACATTCATTCTTATTGACGAGAAACAATAAATTCGCATATGCTAGACTTCTGGATATCCACAGTATCGTGCAAGTAATCCCGGGATATCGCTGGTGCGCTCGGTAAAGTTTCAGGCGCAAACTTGTGTATCTTGTATAAAAGCGGGTGGTTGACGCGACAGTGTCTCTACCTTTTCTCGTAGATGATCGCAATACACCAGATACAGCCTCTTGTAGAATACTCATTCGGCAACTTCAATGGTATCCGAACCTGCATCTAGTTGACAAGATTTCCAGAAGAGGATCTGATCATCGCAGATCTCGTGTCTCGATCTTGACTCGTAAGGCTCGCTTCTAATATGATAAATAGGGTCGAGGCTGACATCCGCGGGCTTGAGCTGAACGAGAGAGTGAGCGTAGCAAACTGGTTCGTATTCGGCCTCACAATCTTGTTCCTCGCATACTTCGCCTATGCCACGCCAATCATCGTTCTGGGTGTCTGGCGCTACAAGAAGCGGGGATTTGGCGATGAGCCCGGCGAGGACTGGGATCCTCCTAACGTTTCCGTGCTCGTGCCGGTTAAGAATGAAGAGAAGGTTGTCGGCAGACTACTCGAGACTCTAGTCCGTCTCGACTATCCGAAGGAGAACTTGGAAGTGATTGTTGTCGAGGACGAGTCGAAGGACCGGACTCTCGAAATCTGCCGGGGGTTCTCCGAAAAATACTCATGGATCAAAGTCTTCCATCGCGACTCTAGCCTCGGAAAGGGTGATGCGCTAAACTACGCGTTTCACCAGTCGAAGGGAGAGATCATCGCAACATTCGACGCTGATGATGTTCCTGAACCCCAAGCGGTCACGAAGGCCCTTAGATACTTCAACAACCCGGAGACCGGAGCTGTCCACGGCTATCACCGGGTCTTGAACCTCCGCGAGAGCCTGATTTCCCGGCTGGCGGCCTATGAAAACTTCGTCTATCGATTGTCTAATGATGGAAAGTATGCGTTGAGATTATTCGTCACGTTTTCCGGGTCTAACACTTTCTTCCGTCGGACCGCTCTCGAAAAGGTGGGGCTGTGGGATCCGCGGTCGCTTGTTGAGGATGCGGAGTTGTCGGTACGGTTCGCAAGGGCGCATATCGCGACGCGTCTTGCTCCTGTCGAGTGTTGGCAAGAGATGCCTGCGAAGGTTGGCAGCCTGTTCCGTCAACGGATCCGATGGTCGGGCGGAAATATTCTGACCGGTGTAAAGCACCGGAACGCGTGGAGGTCAATGTCATGGGCGAAGACGCTTGACATGGAAATGCTGATGATGAGCCCTATCCTTGCCGTGTTCACGTTCGCAGCCTGGGTCATTCTCGGGCTAGGGGTCATCCGTGTAGGTCTCCCGCTCGGGACCCTGCTGCCGTTATTGTCAGTGATGGTGGTTCTGAACATGGTCTATGTGGGCAGCCTGTTAGCCGCGGTGTTCTCCTCCGCCCGTACCGATGTAGTGTCGCATCTGGGGCTTGTGCTGGCGACGTATCCATATGCGACTCTTGTCTCTCTTGCGAATCTTGCGGCGTTGTTTCTGATTCTCCGGAAGGGGGCGAGGTTGTGGCTGAAGACGGAGAAGACGGGCTATGTGGATGCCCAGTTAACGGACCACGGCTCACTGACGGGCACCGTCTGACCAATCTTCCTTTCCGTGAAGTTGTCGAGAAGTACTAAATCCATGATGCTCGGAGGTTTCGCCGACCAGTTATGACTCTTAGGCCACGAGACTCGCTTGTGATTATCCGTGATATTCTCCAGGTTGCTGCGCGGAAGGCGTCGAAGACGGAGATTGTGTACCGGTCGAACATCAACTTCGTGGCGGCGGAGAAGTACATCTCACGTCTCTTGCTGCGAGGAATGCTTGAGACGGTCGTCGAGGAGGGTAAGCCACGGTTCCAGACTACCCAGCGGGGGATGGAGGCACTGTTGAAGCTGACCGAGGTCCAGAGACTCTTCGAAGACACCTAGAACAGACAGTTTTGTGGCGCGAGGATCAACTGCAACCATAGACTTCTAGAGAAAAAGATTCGCGGAGTAACGGGCTCTTCGGGCTAGTTTGCCGGATCAGAAGCTGATCTGGGCTAATCACGGGTTCTGGAAAGCGCAAGTAAAGCGGGATTAAAGTGCTTGAAATCTGATTCTGATCTGACAGATCCCCGATCGGGGCACATTCCGGACGATTCCTCCCTTGCGAATGTCGTCCGGAAACCAAGTTTTGTGTTGCGGGAAAATTTTTGTCTTCACTCAATCAACGCTTGTTTCCTCTCGTTGATAGGGCCCTTTCACGCTTGGCAAAGGGGCTAACCATGGGAGTATTGGACCCATCTCGCCAGATCATGAATCGGGATCTGTTCTGGGCCAATTCTAGACAGAGTTCTACTCCAGAGACCACTTTTGTGTCGCGAGTAAACGAGGATTGGGAAATTTGGTGAGTGGTGTTGCTGGTTGAAGCTGTTTTGGGCGAGTTTTTCGAGTCTAGCGGCAGATCTGGCTGGTCGAGTGTTTCTAGGATCGTAGGGGTCAGCGTCCCGGTGAACGTGCAGAATGCGCCTAGGTCAAGACACGTGATTAGATTTGCGATCGCGGCTTGTTCTGGGCGGGTCTCGGGTCGATCCTATCTTTCCTACTCTGGAAAGTAGAATGGACCGATGGTTCCCAAACAACTCCTAAGCCTAGGCAACGGTAACTTTGAACGAGTATGGTGAGGTAGGCAGGGTAGTTCCCACATCAAATTCGCAGTTGATTAATTGTCCCGCTGTGGGAGTTCCGGTTTGCGCGATGCATACCGGTCCATAAGTGGTTGAGGCCAGGACGAGAGTAACGTTGTACCCCTGTTGAGCCGTTGTAGCTGTTGAAGCGACTTGAACCGTGTACATTTGATCCCCCGAGGTTAAAGCGTCGTTAGCGATGCCCGTTGATACCCCGAATACGGTCGGAGTCGAGCAAGATGTTGCGGCTATCGTCGAGCCGACCGTGGAGAATCCTTTGTCCGTCGCCGTCAGCTGGTTAGTGATGTTGAATGCCGATCCAATCTCAGCCTGATATGTGGTCGTGCTAACAGTTATGCTCGCGGCGAAGACCAGAGTCACAAGCGCTAAGCAGACCCGTGCGGAGAACAGTATGGCCGCTCTCTTCAACAACCTAACGGATAGGGGCTTGCTGCTCATGCTTTGTCTTTGCTAAGGTTAGACTATGCAGCTTCTATGAAACCTTAGTACCGCTAGCTTCCCTGTAATGGTTACGGTCTCAAAGCGTTCGAATCGACTGGAGACAGCGAATAGAGAATTGATGATGCCGAGACTGGACTACAAAAGGGACTTAGAAAAAGTATTGCTGAACCTTTTGACGGTTCAGCTCTTTTCGAGATTTGCCGAGTTGCTCAGTTGATGTTGACATATGAAGTGATGGGTCCTGTTAGACTTGCGGTTCCAAGATCCACGTAGACAGTTACCGTGCCCGTGCTTGAACCACTATTGGTGGTCCAGGTGCCTGAGGTGACTGTTACGAGGGATGTTCCTTGGGGTCCTGTGCCGTCGCGGAATGAGATCGTGGCGGTGTGGGTGCCAGAAGCTTGAGTGTTCATTACGAAGGTCAGTATGTCCATCCAATGGCCCGCTGTCAGAGTGTTAGTGAGAGCGATGCCAGTGCCTGCGATGGTAATGGCAGTGGTCGCGTTCGACGAAGCAGCGTTGTTCACGACGAACAATCCTGTGTCGGTCACTGTGAAGATTCCAGTATTGTTGTGGTAGGTGCCCGCTTCGCCTGTGTAGTTTACTGGTGTGATGCTGATGGCCGCCGCGAATACGCCTACGACCATTCCAACCATCCCTACGACTATTAGGGC
>JAJPJY010000109.1 GCA_021323995.1 bacterium
AAACCTGGTCGTCATGGGACTATTGTCGACCACCCTCTACCAAGCATTCTTCCTCTACGGGGTCAAATTCGCGGCTGCCAGCGACGACTCGATCGTCATAGGAATCGGACCGGTTCTCATAGCAATAATGGCCTCGCTGGTGCTCAACGAACGCCTGACAAAGACCAAGGCGCTCGGCTTTCTCTCCGGACTCTCAGGAGTAATAGTCATTTCCCTGTTTTCCCCAAATACAAACGTTCCAAACCGTCTCCTCGGCGTCACCCTAGTCTTCGGCGGAGCACTAGCCTACGCTCTCTACACAGTGCTCCTGAGAAGATTCGTGGCAACAACCCGAGCAGATAGCCAGCATCAACCTCCATCATCGCTGACAATCCTGGCTTGGATCTCATTGTTCGGCTGGATCTTTCTTATCCCATTCTCTATAATCGAGGCCCCATGGAATTATGCATGGGACGCTGTCTCGTGGACTGGTATACTCTATCTCGCCCTCCTCTCGACCATCGTCGGTTACTTCTTCTATGTAGAAGGAGTCTCGAAGATCGGGGCCGCCAGAGCAGGCGTGTTCGGCAACTTTGTCCCAGTCTTCGGAGTCATAACCTCCTTTCTCTTGCTCGGGGAAAACCTAAGCCCATGGCAAGGGGTTAGTTTTCTGCTGATTTTTTCGGGTGTGGTGCTTGTCAACATGAGGCGGAAGAAGAACCAGCTATCGCAAGCCCGATGAAACGATGATAATCCTACTATAACTTAAACAGCCGACGCTTCTCGAACAGAAGAACTAGAAAAAGAGTTGCGTGTAGCTCCTCTCGATCAAGATGCCGATGCGGGAAGAAAGTACCTTAACGAGCGCAGCCTCCAGATCGGACATGTTTTGCCTCTCAGCGAGGAGACCTTCAAAGAATACTTCCCGGAGAAGAACAGTTTCCTTCTCTATTCTGTAAGAGCCGTCGATGCACTCTTCACATTTCGTCCCGGACAAGAGAAGTGGACTCCGCGAGCGGATTTCCGAATAGTTACTGACTCGCCAACCGCTCTAAAAGAGGCGGTCGAGAGGATCGAGGATACAGCAGTTGCCCAAGAGAGACTAGTTCTCCGGACCCGGATTTTTGGGTATGATCGTAAACGGCTCCAAGCATTCAAAGCTCTTGGCTACAAGATCGGCGCGTCAATTCCCGGCGCTGTAAGTCTCGACGGGAAACAGTTCGACTTACACTACCTCTACAAAGAACTCGACGATCGCTATCATCCAAGTATTCGCAGAAACTACAGTAGACCTGGGCTTTACAAGATTCAGGAGGTTGACAAGGCAAAGAATCAGAGGCTGAAGATCCGAGGCTACCGGAAAGAAGATCGCCCCCTCCTGAACAAGGCTGCCAGCCATCTCAACGTATTACGCGGAATAGCTAACGGCGTATTCGAAGGTACCGTGCCCTGGAGCCCTGGATCGTACGAAGAATGGTTCGACAAGCGAAGAGTGTATCCAATCGTCTGCGAAGACGAGTCCATTGGCGAACCTGTCGGATTACTTGACCTCTCTAGGCTCGACCCGGACGTAATGCAGCACACGATGCTACTGGGCATGTATGTAAGAGCAGAATATCAAGGCTTAGGAGTAGGGACTCTACTGATGGACGCGATGAAGACTCTAGCGAAAAGACTACATCTTTCAAGAGTCATGCTCACCGTCTTTGAGGGCAACACGCCAGCCGAAAAGCTGTATCGAAAATCAGGATTCGTAGAGTGCGGGAGTGTGCCGGGATGGCTGCAGGAAGGATACATCAACGAGACGTACATGGTGCTACGGCTCGACTAGGTCAAGGCGCGAAAATTAGAACTGCATGAGACGCCCACTCTATTGTTTAGGGAATAGAACTCGGCAGACGGCCTCGAGCTAGTACCCACAGCAATTTGCCCAATCCATACGCAATCATTCCGAAGCCTAAGACCTCCCAAAGGAGAATAGACGAACTATGTAGGATCCAAATTCGTATCGCGATTACGAGGACGCCGCATATTATCCAGATTAAGCAGTTGGTAGCTCTCGCAACAATTGCTTTCATCGCAACCATCGCCTATGAGTATGTGACTACTATGTTGAAGGCCACGCAGCCCGTGCTAGGAACGGGGAAACAACTGTTTTGTCCTGACACGGCATCTCTCGGAAGCCAGAGATTCTGGAAATTCGCGGGATTACCGTCTCTAAAATCGGACGGATTTTTGTCAATGCTCCCGTTGACGGTCATGCTGAGGGTATGCCCAGTGCCAGGGCCAGCCTTATTGCTGAATATCTGAGTCGAGTTGAAAGTAGCGGTCGACGAACTTCCTGCCCAGTGCCCCCAAATGAGGAGCCAGTCCCCCAGTGTATAGTTCACATTCTGGTCAGTCTCAACGTGCAGAACTCCATCGGAAGTGTGCGTATGTATAACCCGAGCACAGCTGCCGTCAAATCCATTCTCGAACGTGATGGGAAGAGTCTGCGCGACTCCCTTTATCGTAATGGCAAGGTTAGGATGCGAATGATAAACCAAATTCCCTGTAACGCAGTGATCAAGGTAAGATGGCAATTGTACTGGATCCGGTGTCGGTCGCGGAAGAAACAGAATCGCTCCCACAATGATCACAACAAGAACTGCAACGATTGTGACTGTGATGATAGTCCTTTGTCTACGTTGGCGCTTGACCTCTTTGAGTACCTTCTGCTTCCGGGATTGTGACATCTGAAACCTCGAACCCACGTGACTCAGTTCTCATGCAATAATGTTTCTCGCAAATCCCTGAAGGAGACCGCCGGAAAGGATCCAAGAATGATGCCCAAGAGGCAGACTTTTCTAAGAGTCAATAGAATACTGAGCTGAAAACAGTATGGCACAGACCCGCAAGCAGAAGGTGCTTCAGGAGGTCAAGAGAAAGCGGAAACAGAGAACCGTAATCTCACTAGTCATAGCGGCTGTCCTGATTAGCATAATAGGCGTCGGAGTCTACGCTCTTTCGAGAAACGCCGGCAACGGCGGAAACTTTCCGTTTGCTTGCCTTGGCCAGGAATATGTGACTCTACATGTTCATCCTTGGTTGCGCATATGGATCAATACGGGTAATGGGATCGCCAACGTGACAATCCCAGCCGCGGTTGGAATTCTCAATCCAGGATACACGACTACCTCCACCGGTGTACAGGCCGTAAGCAGCGGATCGTGCTATGAGCCTATGCACACACACGACACTTCAGGAATAATTCATATCGAGTCAACCTCAACATCAAATCAGTATACCCTCGGTAATTTCTTCGATATTTGGAGAGTCACATGCGGAATCCAATCCTCAGACTGCGTCAACCTCGGGGGATCCAACAGGCCAATCGTCTTCAACCAGACTGATATTCTCGGATACAGTTCCGGACAAGGACACACCGTATCGTTGATAGTAGATGGCCAAAACTCTACAGCAGCCGGCAGCCTACTCTTGAACAACTACGACTATTGCACAACGACGACAAACCCAAGTAATCCATGTTATGCAACCGCCAACGGACCCCCAAACCCTTCATCGTACTCAACCGGTCACACTGTTATCATAATATTCAGCTGAACCGATTCGGAACTGAGCTCCTCCAGTCGAATCGTGTAGTGAATCTATCCCGTAACAGAAGTGGACACAACGGATTCGACCAGTGATCAGGAATCTTGGTACCTATTCTCTTATGAGCCGTAGTTACAGACCTCGAGTCTTGGTGGATGTCGAGAGTTTGGAAAGAGGAGGTGCTACCGTCCAGATGGTGATAAGAGCACTCCCAATGCTCGTGCCCGCGTCCGTTCTACAGAACAATGCCGAGAAAAAACGGATCAAGAGAGGCCTAATCGATGATACCGAGGAGCAAAAGGTCTTCGAAAAAACTCTCTATCTCCCCTATCTAGACTTCACCTACCAGTATTCTGTTGAGAAGGGTTTCCTCTCAAAACGAACGACTCTAGCCAAAGGCAGCTCCATTGTGCTTGCTCTTCGCGAGGTCGACCTAGACTTCTACCCAGAACTAGAATCACTCAAGCCGTTGATGGTCGAGATTAGACCGGAGTCCGACTCTATCGTGCAAGGGGTCGAGTCGACGCTTCTCATAAACGAGAGACTGGAAGAACTCAAAAGAATGTTGGCAAACTATGACAGAGAACTCCAACAACTGTCCAAGGAGTACAGCTCTCTCCCCGAAACAGATCATGTCAGGACAGATCTAAAGGAGAACATTGATCATCTGAGAAGTACACGGGAGACCAGGTGGAAGATGTTCGCGGACGGGCTGAAACTACCGTCGAAGATAGATCTGGAAAAACTTGAACTGCTGGAAGGGAGCCTGTTCTACATGCCGTACTTCATCACGAAGTTCACTCGAGGTGGCGAATCTAGGTTCCTAGTATGGAACAGAGAAGGAAAGCCGAGCGAGTCCATCGCAGATGAACTAATGAAGAATTCCAAGTTCCGTGAACTTGTTCAGTCCCACGTGGCCATGGACGACCTGTCAAGTGGGAATCAGGATCAAACTGAGGGATCTGACGAAACCGAGGTTACGTGAACTCTTTTCTCTCGAATAGAATGAGACCAAGCACCGCGGTGACTACGAAGTAGCCAAGGAGTATTGCGATTCCCTCAGGGATAGTCACGGCGAATATGGTCTCCCCTCGCCCACCAGGTCGGAGCGCTTGGGTCACGGGATACGGGTCCTTAAGCACGTTTGTAATTATGCCGGCACCATAGGTTATGACGAACCACGGTTCTATCTGGGCGAAGCCGGTAATGAGCGCTTCAATTAGCGAGAATCCAAAGAGGAAGAGAATAACGGTGACCAATATCGACATAGAACTGCTCTTGAACAGAGAGCTGAAGAAGAACGTGAATCCGAGCACTGCAACTAGATAGAGTAGCGCGAAGCCTAGCGATTCCCACAACTGATATGGGACGTTGAATCCGAAGTAGTAGATGCCGTTGCCGATAGTTATGGCTACGAAGATCCCGACCATAATTGTAGAGGCGATGAGAGCGGCAAGCCATTTTCCAATGTATATTGATGACCGGCGAATAGGATTCCCAACTAGGAAATAGCCAGTCTTGTTCTGGAACTCTCCCGAGATGGAGTCTCCCCCATAGAAGATTCCTGATAGAATTATTACGAAAGTAATAGACATACCCCACCAATTAAGGTAGAAGTCGAGAGTTGAGTCCAGGAAGCCTATTGGTCTATAGTAGCCGACGAGCCCGGTCAATAGCCCACTGATTATCAGTCCTATAATCAAAAGGACGTAGAATCTTCGGGACCGGAAGTAGTTAACGAGTTCATACTTTGTTATCGTCCCGACTTGGGAGACGCTACTCGGAAGGACACGTTCGTTCAGTGATTGAACAGTTGAGGGATTAGGCTGTGTCATGTTGTATCACAGGGTATCCTTGATGAGGCTTAGGTACGTGTCTTCGAGAGCCGAGGCGGTAGGACGGAAGCTTATCATCCCAATCTTCATCGTGGCGAGTTCTTGAA
Organism: bacterium; assembly: GCA_021323995.1. Classification (GTDB taxonomy): domain Archaea; phylum Thermoproteota; class Bathyarchaeia; order 40CM-2-53-6; family 40CM-2-53-6; genus 40CM-2-53-6. The sequence goes on from JAJPJY010000109.1 coordinate 5,516, forward strand.
GTAGACTCTCCTGGTTCTGCATACCTCCTGTGAAGTGTATCCGAATCTTCCTCGAATCAACCTTTTCAACAGAACTTACGCCGCCCAATGACGCGATGTTCTTATTGATCGATTGATCGTCGATTTCTCTTGAGAGTTCTATTTCAACCACGTTCGAACCGTCGCCTGAAAACCGGGAGGTTACGTTGGACAGCTTGTCATAGACGAGTAGTTTGCCATGGTCGATCATTGCAACTTCGTCGCATATTTCTTGAACCTCATTTAGGAGGTGTGAGCTCATAAAGACGAGTCTGTTCTTTTTCTTCAGGTCTTTTACGATGTCTCGGACCTCAGACTGTCCTCTGGGGTCGAGTCCAGTCGTAGGCTCGTCAAGCATGATGACCTCTGGGTCGGAGAGGAGTGCTGCGGCAATGTTGATCCTCTGTTTCATTCCCTTCGAAAACTTTCCGACCTTTTTGTCTAGCCATTCATTCATCTTTACCTCGGTAACGATTTCTTCGATCTTCTTCCTTGCCTCGGCCCGGGGAAGTCCTCGGATCTCTGCGATCATTGACAAGGCTTCTCTTGGCGTGAGGGCGGGGTAGATCTCAGGGCTCTCGATCAAGGCTCCAACAGAGCCCAAAGCTTGCTTCTTGTTAAGGTGAACATCTACACCGTTGATTAGGGCTTTTCCTTCGGAGGCTCTGATCATGTCTGTGAATATTTTCAGTGTTGTTGTTTTTCCTGCTCCGTTGGGGCCGAGGAAGCCGACACATTTTGATCCCTCGATCTTGAGGGAAAGATTGGATAGCGCGGTGAAGGATCCGTAGCGCTTTGATAGGTTTACTGCTTCAATCGAGGGACCGCTCATTCTTGGGAACCTTCAGCTGACAATCTTTCTGAACAAGTAAAGGGTTGCGCCTAGGGTTAGCACTCCAATGAGAGCGATTACTCCATAGGCCTGGAGAATTGTACTCCAATCGAACCCTGTCGTGCAATTACTCGCCAAGTGTCCGACGGGGCAGCCTGTAATCGCATTGCGTATAGCGTTCACGGCGAAACTTATTGGGTTGTAGTTGGACACGGTCTGCATCCAGTTCGGCATCGCTGAGGTCGATACGAGCGCAGTGCTCATGAACAGGAGCGGAAACGTCAGAAAGCCCGCTATTCCAAAAACGGTCTCCGCGCTCTTCGTCTTCAATCCCAGAGCGAGCGATATTCCAGACCAAGAGAGGCCGAATGCTGCTACCGTGAAAATTACGATAAGGTATCCGAGGACCCCGGTTTCAGGAAACACGCCTAGCGCGTATGCGAGAACCAAAATGATTATGGTCTGAACGACTACTCTGAAAATGTCGCTGAGAATTCTTCCAAAGAGGATCGCAGACCGGTTTACCGGCGTCGCGAGCATCTTTGTGAGGAATCCAGATTTTATGTCGTCAACCACAGCTGTGCCTGATTGGAACGCGCTGGAAAACGCGTTCTGCAAGACAATCCCCGCCGTTGCGAAGACCGTGTAGTTGACCCCGGGGCCGAGAAGTGCGCCGAACTTGCTGAAGAGTTGGGTGAAGAGGACCAGGAAGATGACGGGTTGGAAGAGAGAGAAGAATATCAGTATTGGGTTTCTGACTACCTTCTTCATCCAACGAACGAAGAGATTGTACGAGTCTGAGAGAAAGGCCATGTCTTAGCGTCTCCTTCGGGAGAACATGCTTCTGTAGTTGGCACTGGTGACTTCTTCAACTCTGATTCTCTTTCCTGTGTGTTTGAGAAACACATCATCAAGGGTTGGTGAGGACACGGTGATGGACGAGAGTTTTATCCCAGCTTCATCGAAGGCTCTCACGATTTCAGGGACTAAGAAGCTACCATTCTTTGCATACACAGTGAGTCCGATGTCTGAGTTTACAATATCTGAGATTTGATCGAACTTTGTCTCCAAGACTTGTTTCGCTTTCTCTCTAGTCCCGCCAGTGTTCATTGTTGAACTTTCCAAGCCGAGAGAGATGGAATCGGCCCCGATTTCTTGCTTCAGCTCGGAAGGGGTTCCTTGCGCTACGATCTCTCCAAGGTCAACGATAGCGAGACGACGACACAACCGGTCAACTTCCTCCAAGTACTGTGTCGTTATGAATATCGTGATCCCCTGTTCGTTAAGCTGCTTGAGATATGCCCAGATCGAGGCTCGAGATTGAGGATCCAGACCGGTTGTAGGCTCGTCCAAGAACAGAATCTTTGGGTTGTGGACGAGTGTTGTCGCGAGGTCAAGCCTCTTTTTCATCCCGCCGGAGTAGAATCCGGCACGCTTGTCCGCCGCATCGACTAAATCGACGACTTTGAGAAGCTCATCAACTCTGTCTCTCAAAGCCTGTCCATGCATCTGTTGAAGCTCACCCTGAAGTAGCATGTTCTCACGGCCGGTCAGATCTTCATCGACTGTTGTATCCTGATTCTGGACCCCTATGATCTTCCTTATCTTCGCAGCATCAGATTCGACGTCCAGGCCTGCTACAGATGCGGAACCCGACGTCTTCCGAAGTAGAGTAGTGAGAATCTTGATAGTGGTGCTCTTGCCGGCGCCGTTCGGTCCAAGGAATCCGAAAAATTCTCCTTCGGGGACGCTGAACGATATTCCTTTCACTGCCTTGGTCCCGTCGCCGTAGGTCTTGACGAGCTGGGACACGTCGATTATGCCGGTCACCGTTCAGTCTCCGTCATCGCGAGAAAGAGTGAGATATAAACTATATCGTATTAGATACAGAAGCCGATATTGCCGTTCGACAGATGCATCCGAGCAGAGATCGCTGCTGTAACTGATAGCCGGTGTCCGAAGAACAAGTAGTCTATCTTCACGGAACGAACAGAGAAGGTACTGGTCGTCTACGAGACACGAGCGTCCAGTCATGGAGGCCTGCTTAAGCTGATTCGAGTCGGCATTGACGATATTTCAGTGTACATTCCGAAACTCTTCCTTGAGCTAGCGGATGAGGCACAACCTGACAAACCCACGGAATTCTCGCAGTCGCGAAGAATCGAACCCTCAAAGTACCTGCACGGGATCGGAATCGCGAAGATGTCCATTCCCGACACTTACCAAGACAGTTCAGTCCTTGCAGCCAATGCGATCTACGAATTGATTGAGCGAAACCATATCGCGCCTTCTGACATAGCTAGGATCGACATTGCTACGGAGACCGGGGTTGATGAGTCGAAACCTGTCGCGGCCTACGTTCATGGAATGTTGGAGCAGAAATTTGGCAAGGGTTCTTTCAAAAAGACTTCTGGGGTCGAATACAAGTTCGCTTGTGTGAGCACCGCTGATGCGCTTGAGAGTTCGCTGGATTGGGCGTGGGCCGGACGGAGCAATGGAAGATGCAGCATCGTCTGTTCTGTAGACATAGCCAAGTATCCGTTGAATACTCCGGGGGAACCGACGCAGGGCGCAGGCGCGGTAGCTCTTCTGGTAAAAGAACATCCAAGGCTAATCGCATTTGACCCTATAATTGGCAGCTACATGCAGGATGAGGACGATTTCTGGAGACCCCTATTCTCGACCACTGCGATTGTCCACGGAAAACATTCCGAGAAATGCTACCTCAAAGCGATGGAGGGAGCAGTGGATGACTGGGCAGAACAGGCAACAGCCAGTGGTCTGATCCGACGCAGACCTGGAGAATCGCTAATCGACGAATTTGGACCAATGTCATTTCACGTTCCCTATCCCAAGATGGCGGAGAAAGGATTCGCCTACCTACTACGCCACTTCTGGAGAGGGCTGGCTAGATGGGACGAGATTGTCAAGGAGATCGGCAGCGAGCCGAAACCATCTGGATTCGCAAAGAACGAAGAGTTGGAGAAGGCAGAGTCAGAATACATGAAACACTTCATGGACACATCGAGATTCCAGGCAGAGTACCAGGATAAGGTGGCTGAAGGTCTTGCTCATGCGCGAGAGAGCGGCAACAGCTACTCCGCATCGGAGAAGAGCAACCTGTCCAAGCTGCTCGAAGCGAAAGCGATGAAGAATTCTGACCTAGCTGGCAGGAGAGGGGGATCAGGCAACTATGGTAGTGGTTCTAAGGCCAAAGTGTCAAGCTGGATCATTCAAGAGGATTGGAAAACTGTCGCGAAAAAGTTTGGTCACACTGAGAAGCTACAGCACCGGAAGTCGATCTCGCTGGCTGAATATGAGGCTCTTCACGAGGGAGGAACATTGCCAGAAGCGAGAAAGTTTGTCTCCGAACCTGAAAACGAATTTGTCATGATCGATGTCACTTCGCAGGGCTACCGGCATTACAAGTTTGCAGACTAACGCCTAGGGTCAGATGAAGCCTCTCTGAGTCAAGCGATAGGCTATCCCGCGCCACACGCTTGGAATAATCATCAACAGTGTAGCGACGACCGTCAATGCCGCCGCGATGACTATTGCCGCGGTCAAGAATATTTCAGAGACAATAATGAGTCCGATGACGAAATATGTTGGAAGAATGACGAGGAACTGCCTGAGGTCGAACTGTCCCGGCATCATTCCCTCTTCCTTAACCTGTTGCACAGCTCCAATTCTCGCGACAAGATAGGTGGCGAGTATTGATGCGGAAGGCACCGTGACAAGGAGAACGAGGGCGGCGTCCAACCCGGTCATTAGCCCAAGCAGTGCTAGAATCAAATCGGCGACACCAAACGGGCCGATTATCGCTAAGGCTGAAATGACTCTGGAAAGTAGAAGGTGGCGAATGTACGTTGCAGGATCCATGGCTGTGAAGGCCAACCATCCTCTCTCGTTTGAGAAAGTTCCTTGAGACATCAGGACCAAGATGATTACGCCCATGAATATTGGAATCACGAAAACCACAGGTGTGAAATGCTCAGAAGCAACAGTCAAGGGCATGCCAGCAAGCGCCGAAAATCCAGTCAGATACACGTAAACCGCGGCAGCTACAATTGAAATGATGAGGACGGTAGATGTTTTGATGCGGGCTGTCCTGTAGCTGGTGGACCCGCCAATGTTGACCCGTCCCATCAGCTCCAAGAATGACAAGTGGTAGGAGTAGATCACTCGTATGGGTCCCTTGCCCGAGAAGCTCATGTTCTTCTTGTATTCAGTGCTGGTGGAACGGAGGAGACTCCGGATCGAACCCAGTTCAAGATACGCAAGCTCTCTTAGAGCAACCGGAACAGCGATTGCTGTTGCCGCGAATAGTACGATGCTTCCGTAGACAAGCTGTCCCGTGAACGAGGACACTGGTGTGAACTCGAAACCGAGGAGGGTTGAAAGACACCAAAGTCCTAGAACGATGGCTAGTCCGACTCTTTTCCAGACTTGTAGAATGTTGGAGATCACGCCCAGCGAGGTTACTAGGCATGCGAGAAGGACGAGGTTTGCAATTAGCACTATGGTATCTTCGAGGCTGCCGGCTCCTGCAACATAGAAGCCGTACAGGAACAGGATCGTGATGCCTGATCCGACGAACTGGGCGATGAAGAGGGAGATGCTGAGGTCGCGGCGCCTCAACGGGAGAGTCAACAGATAATCTCTGTCAGATTTCAGAATGAAGAGTCCGCCAAAAAGCAGACTCATGACGATGAAGAAGATTGAAGAGCCGATAGCATAATACGAGAATCCGCCGGAAAAGTTTGAGCTACCACTTCCGCCAATGACCCCTCGTATTATCGTGTCGTAGACTAGGAAGAAGGCGACGAGTCCGAGCAGGGGCCGGGAGAATCTAGTGAGGAGAACGAACTTGACGAGTTTAGGAAGCGCCGGTCATCAGCCTCGCAACGACACTCTCTATTGACTCATCGCCCACTTCCATACCTTTCAGCGTATCAATAGTTCCGTTCCAGACGATCTTGCCCCTTGCAATCATCAAGACCTTCTCAGTAAGACGGGTCGCGATGGACATTATGTGCGTCGAAACAATCATTGTCGACTGGAGTGACTTGAGCATCTTGAACACTCGCTCTTGGGTGGGAATGTCGAGGTAGTTGAGTGGTTCATCGAGTAAGACTATCTTGGGATTGTGGATGAGTGCGAGGGCGATGGAGAGTTTCTGCATGTTCCCCCGTGATAGCTTGCCAACCTTAGCACGTTCATATTCGCGAAGTACTAGCTCATCCAAGAATCTGTCCGTGGCTAAGGTCACGTCCTTGACTCCGCGCAAGGCAGCGATGTATTCCAAGTTCTCGCGAACCGATAGCGTCCTGTACGGCGTCGCGTCTTCAGGAAGATAGCCGAGGGCAGATTTGGCCTCGGGACTGAAGGGCTCATGACCGTCTATCTTGATCGTCCCGGTGTCAGGCTTCAATAGCCCCACGAGAAGACGCAGAGTAGTCGACTTGCCCGCGCCATTCGGACCTAGAAGCGCGTAGCTTTCGCCGCAAGGTATTGAGAAGGAGACATCGTCAAGCGCGACAGTCTTTCCGTAAGACTTTGAAACATACTGGACATCGATACATGATGCCATGTCAGCAGGTCATCCCTGTATTCTGAATCAATCTGTAGTGATGACACCGTTGCAGCGCACAAGTTCGCCGACTAATAATCATCTCTGGCCTTAAAACGAGGGTTCGATCTAAAAACTGCAAACCTATCAGGATACGCTCGGTGATGAGAGACTCCAAGGGTTCGGTGCTGAGCAAGAAAGCTCTCCTAGCACTCGTCACCGGATTGCTTTTCCTGAACCTGCTCACTTTCCTTCCTGCCTTCGCCCAAGTATCCAATATTGATTCGGGTTGCTGTTCGAATCATCCTCTCGCGAAAGACTTCTCAGGGGTCTACATCGGCGCATGGCGCCTCTACCATAACCCCACTCAGATCTACACTCACGGACTCCTTCGCGATGGGGAGCCACCCATCTATCCGGAGCCTGAACAGTACAAGTATCTCCCATCCTACCTGCTCCTAGTCTCGCCGATTCTGCTGATCCCGTACTCTCAAGCCATAGACTTGTATGATATCTTTCAGTTCATGCTACTCCCACTGATCGCTATCATCGTCTACAATCTTACGAAGGAAAAGGGATGGGCAATAACCATCATAGCGGAAGTACTAGCGCTGCTACTGCCGGCGGCGGCGCCCGGCTGGGGATTCTCAGTCGGCTACTTCTGGCAATGGAAAGAGGCTCAATCAAAGGTCCTAGAGACCTTATTTCTGACAGGATCATTCTATCTTGGAAAGAGAGGAAGACCCGTTTGGTCCGGGGTCCTGCTCGGAATCACATTCTTCGATCCAAGATTTGCGCTCGCAGCGACTCCACTGTTTCTAGCATGCAACGCTACTAAGACATCCATGGCGGTCAAAGCAATGCTCGCCACGCTGATACTGTCGAACCTCGTACTGCTGTATCCTGGCGTGGGACTCTCGTTCCTGCAAATGGTGTTCAGCACCGGAGTCAGCACCGCTCTATATCCGTATGCGATTATTCCTCTTGCTCAGGTCATCTTTCTCAGCTTTGTCAACTATTATGAAATCAGAGTTCAGCTTGCGCGAATCATCCAAGTGCTGCGGTTGCGAGTAGTGTCGAACCGAATCGTGGCGATCACAATTCGTAGGGCATGATTCAGGTTTCCTCCCTCAGCAGGTGCATGTCGTGTACTGGAGGACTGACTGCCGAGTTTCAATCGGTTATTCAACTGACCCCACAAAGTGAAACGTGAACATGAGCCTGCTGGGAGATAACCGATCGAACGACGATGTGGTTCTGGTTTTCCGACCGCCAGAGAATCCAGCAGCTCAGATGGCCGGGGTTACTCCGTTCAAGAGTCTCAGGCTGAAACTGGACGAACTTCTCGACTGGTTCAAGGATCTAAACGTCGACTCGATCGACCTCTGGATTGAGGGCGCTTTCAAATCCGGCAATCGGACGGAGCTCTTTCTTTCCGTAGAAGGAAGGACGGGTGCAAAGATCACACTCAGACCCTTTTTGAAGCATGCACAGACCGTCATATCTCCAGCGATCATTGAGAATCCTTCCAGTGTAGACACTTCGAAAGGTCCAGCGAAGGAAGCCGAGGGTTCAGCCGCGAAGCCGGAGAAGATAGCGTCCCGACTATCAGCCCCTCAAATCACAGCTATGTTCTCTCCAGCCGGAGGGATAGAGAGACATGTCGTCTCCCTGATTGACAGCGCGGTAAGCAGCATCGAGATGGCGGCCTACGAGTTCACGAATGTGTACGTTGAGAAAGCTCTGTTAGAGGCGATCAAAAGAGGAGTGAAAGTCGCGGTGATCCTAGACAAGAAAGAGACACTGGGTCGACAAGCAACCTTTCACGACACGTTGGAAAAAGCCGGATCTGACATACGATTGATTGCGCCACGCGACGGCATGATGCGTGACAATTACATCATCGTCGATGGAAAAACTGTTGAATGGGGAAGCTACGGCTATACCGAACGAGCGGAATACAAGAACTTCGAAAACGCGGCGTTTGCATCGGAGAGCTCCATCGCTCAGCAGTACCACACCGACTTCGCATCAATATTCAACCAAGCCAAACCTGAACCCCACGGAATCAAACGGGCAATCCTACGGTTTCTGCGACACTTTTCCTAAATCAGGGCGGATTAAAGGGACTAACTCCGCTTCTGCAATTGCAAGTATTCTCCTTCGATCACTCCACCTGCTTTGAGGTATACCACGGCCCCAGGTGCGAGATGATCTAAAAATGCCAGAGTGTAGACTCTCATCGAAGACTGATTTCGTCTCTTTGCTTCTCTAATGGTTGCGTTCATCAGCGCGGACCCTACTCCTTGTTTACGATTCTCAGGAATCGCGTACGCTCCATTGAATCTTGCTTCTCCGGGTCCATACGCGTCGCACCGGAGAATCGATAGCCCAACAAGCTTCTCATCTATGAAGGCGCCTATCCATCCCTGGCGCTTAGATACGGATTCTTTGACCCATGCTCGTAGGGATTCTGGGCCGCCCTGCTCTTCAATCCAATAGTCCCAGTATGGGCGCAGTCCCTTTATCCATACGTCGGCCGCTTCGTCTGCCATTTCTTTGGAAAGTTCTCTGGTCTCAATCTTGCTCT